>JALRFG010000040.1 GCA_023253795.1 Methylocystis sp. | reverse complement strand
CATCCTCCGCCGTCTCGACAAAGCGATCGATACGACCCGCAACAGGCAGGCCATCCTCGAGCGTCGCTACGACATCGACTTCCGCCAGTGCATTGGCGCCAAACAACGGTTCCAACGCCGGATGCGCGAGCACATTAAGCACAGCGGCGATCATTTCCGCGCGCTGCGCAGCGTCAATGTCTTTTGCGCGCAATTTCAGAAATGACTCCGCCGCATCATGGCGTTGCGCCGGCGCCGTCGCGGGCAGATATTGCAGCAAAGCGTGGATCAGCACGCCTTGCCGCACATGCGCCGCATCACGACGGTTTGGCGCCGAGGGATCGCGCGGCGTCATCGCATCAGCCCCCGCCAGCGCGCTGGATGGACGCAGGGGCGGAAGCGGCGAAGGTTCGACAGGCGCAGGCGTTGTCGCAAAAGCAGGCGGCGGCGCATCCGTCTCCAGCATGGGCGCCGACGTCAGATCGTCACGCAGGGGCACGCTGCCCAGACGCAGGAGCGTCGCGCCGGGTTCGAGCGGATCCGGTAATTCAACGCCGCTTTCCGCAAGCGCGCCGTGAACCGACAGATACCAGCTTTGCGCTGATGGTTGGTTCTTGCCATGAAAGCCGGCGATATAGAGCCGTTCCTCGGCGCGAGTCAGCGCGACATAAAGCAGACGCTGATATTCTCTCAACTCGTCATCCCGACGCACGGCGCGCGCCTGCGTCAACGCCGCCGGATCGTGCTCCTTGCCGCGCGTCCACGCCAGCGGGCCAGTCTCCCGATCGCCGAGGCGGAAAAGTTTGGGATCATGCTTGCCTGTCGGCGCGCCGCAGGTGTCCGGCAGAAAGACGATCTTCGCCTCCAGCCCCTTCGCGGCATGGACGGTCATGACGCGCACGGCGCGACCCGCCGCCTCCATGTCGCGCTTGATCGAAAGCTCCAGCGACTCGACCATCGCCAGAAAGCTGGTGAGCGCAGTCGAGCTCTCGCGTTCATAATTCAAGGCGAGGCGCAGAAACTCATCGACGGCGTCATTCGCCTCGACGCCCAACCGCGCAACAAGACGACGGCGACCGCCGCCGGCGCCCAATAGTTTGCTATAAAATTCAAACGGCGCCAGCGTCGTCGCATCCTCGCGCCATTGTGCGAAAGTCGCCGCCGCCGCACGATAGCGCTCCTGCGGCGCATTGATGAGCGCATCATGAAGCGAACCGCTGCGGCCAGGCGCCAAAGCGATCAGATCGTCATCGTCAAAACCGATGAGCGGCGTTTTCAGCACAGTCGCCAGCGTCAAATCATCCTGGGGCAGAAGCGCTGCGCGCCCCAGCGCGACCAGATCATTGACGGCGATATGTTTGGCGACTTCCAGACGATCTGCGCCGGCGACGGGTATGTTGCGCGCCTTCAGGGCGCGGATCATCGCTTCGAAAAACGGTCCGCGCTTGCGCACCAGAATAAGAATGTCGCCGGGATCAACAGCGCGCGAACCATTCTTGCCCACAACACATTCGCCGCTATCCGGCGTCAGCAATTCGGCGATCCGGACGGCGACCTTGCCCGCCATGCGCTCGGAGGGATCATCGCGACTGACGGAATCAAGCGGCAACCGCCAGTCTTCGGGATCGGCGACATCATCCTTGCCAATCAGCGGCCAGACTTCGACCAGCGCCGGGACATGCGTCTTGATCGACTCATGGAGCATCGTCTCCGATGCGCTCAAACCCAGACCCACGCCATTGTCAGCATAGGCGAAGACCTTATCGACAGCTTTGAGAATGCCTTGCGCAGAACGAAAGGACTGATGCAGCGCGATTTGCACAAACTCGCGATCGGCGGCGGCGAAGCGACGCTCGAAGTTGCGCCGCATCTCCTGAAACTTCTCCGGCGCGGCGCCCTGAAAGGAAAAGATCGACTGTTTCTCATCGCCAACGGCGAAAAAGCTGCGCGCCAGGCCGCGCGCGCTGGCGCCTGCGGAAAACTCATCTGTGATCGCGGTGAGAATATCCCATTGCGCGGCGCTGGTGTCCTGCGCTTCGTCGAGCAGAATATGATCGATCTGCGCATCGAGCTTATAGAGCACCCAGGACGGGCTGGAACGATGAAGCAGACCACGCGTCCGCTGGATCAGATCGTCATAATCCAGCAGATTACGGCGGCGCTTGGCGCGCATATAGGAATCGAGAATGGCGTGTCCCAGTCGCGCCAGCGCCAGCGAACGCTGCACCACCGCCGCCGCCTTGCGTTTCTCGATCAATAGACCCAGACGATCGCGTTCGTTCTCCATGCGCGCGAGCAAAGATGGATTGGCTGCAGCGAAATCCTTGGTCAGGATTGCCGACTTCTCTTTGACGCCGCGCGGCGCGCCATCCTTGGTGTAAAAAGCAAAAAGATATGTTTCAAGACATTGGACCTCTGGCGCCAATTGATGCGCGTCATACAGATGTTTTGCGAGCGTGTGATCGGATTTCTTTTCGCTTTGCATCAGCTGGTCAGCAAGCGCTGGCCATGCCTCGGGCGGTTCACCGCCCATGATCATCTCGTTTTCAAGGCTCGCCAGCGTCTCATCGTCGTCCAGACCAAGGGCTGAACGCAAATCCGCCGCATAGATTTCCAGATCGTCGCATTGCGCCAAAGCATCGCGATTGAAAAGCAACTCCTCGCAAAGCTGATCGAAGCTCTGTGAGGAAGATTCTCGGGCGATCTCCTCAAGCGCGGCATGAAGTGCACCGTCGTCGCTTATGGCCTGTTCGATTGTTTGGCGCCGGGACGCTTCGATCAATTCGGCGCGCGATATGTCGTCGAGCACGCGGAAGCCCGCCGGCACATTCGCCTCGAAGGGGAAGATATGCAGCAGTTTTTCGCAGAAGGCGTGAATGGTCTGGATTTTCAATCCGCCGGGCGTCTCCACCGCGCGGGCGAACAGCCGTCTGGCGAAATCCAGCGTCTGACGATCCGGCGACGGCGCGCCCGTCGCCTCTATTTTTTTGACAAGCTCCGCATCTTCAAGAACGACCCATTCGGCGAGATGATCGAAAATCCGCTTCGACATATTCGCCGCCGCCGCCTTGGTGTAGGTGAGACAGAGGATTTGCGACGGCGTCGCGCCGGAGAGCAGCAAACGCAACACACGCTGCGCCAGAACATAGGTTTTACCAGAGCCAGCATGGGCCGAGACCCAGACAGAGCTTTCTGGTCTGGCGGCGTCGCGCTGCTTTTTCAGCGTCAATTCGGGGATCGCAAACGCGCTCATGCCTCATCTCCGCCGCCACGCGACCATTCGGCGACACGCGCCAGATGATCGTAGTCGCAGGTATCGTTTTGCTGGAAAACATAGGGGCGCGAGAGATAGGGCGTATCGGGGTTGTGAAATTGCGACAGGAGCTTCAGCAGCTCATCGCGATGTGTCGCAACAAGATCGGCGAAGGCTTTTTTCTCGACACTGTCGAGCCATTTGGTCATGCCGCCATCCTTGAGGCTGACATAGGCGGCGCTGGCGACAGCATGAGCGCCAATGTCTGCAAAGGCGCCAGCCTCGACCATCGCCGCCTCCAGCGTGAGTTGCGGCGACCAGCCGACGTTGATCTGCTTGCCGGTTGGCGGCGCGCCGGTTTTATAATCGATGACATAGGCTCGCCCCGCCTCATCAATCTCGATACGGTCAGCGTCGGCGGTGAGACAAAATTCGCCGCCGTCCGAAAGTTTCAGGGGCCATTCGCCATGACTCTCGATGAAAATTTGTCGCGCCACGGCGCGGCGCTCATGTTCAAACTTGATGACATGTTCCAGACCCGCCTTGATGCGCGGCCATTCGAAGGTTTCAAAATCCGGCTGGGCCAAAAAATCCCCCAGCGCCACTTGCGCCATGTCGATAATTTCATCGCGCGCCAACTCCGGCAGCGGACCGGAGGGGTAACGTCGCACAAAACATTCGATGACTTTATGCAATGCTGTTCCCCGCTCGCGGGGGCCGATCTTTGCACCAGGCGACGGAAGCGCTCTCAGGCCAAGAATATATTCGGCGTAAATCGCGTAAGGGTCGCGACGCAATTTTTCGATCCGTGTCACGCTCAGCCGTTTGGGCCGCAAGGCGAGCGACGGTTTGGGAGCCGGTCGCGGCGTTGCCCGCGGATCAGGCGCATAATCGAGCGCAGCAGCGATCTGCGCCATGTTCGAGCCGCGCTGCTTGCAGTCCATATATGTTGTACCCGCAAGCGCTTCGAGCCGGGTCAGAAAACGGGAAGCGACGGTCGGCGATCCATCGCGTTTGAGCGCGCGCGCCAACACGACCTGAGGCGCGCCAAGCGCCATGACAAAATCATGTGCGCTCTGCCCAATACGCCGTTCCGGCGGCGTTAATCCGAGTTGTCGCCGCATCGAACGATTAAGAAAGGCGCCGGTTTCCGTCTGCGGCGGCCAGACGCCCTCATCAAGCTCGGCGAGCAGCATGAGATCCGCGTCAATCAAACGCGACTCGAGCGGGCCGAGGATTTTAAGTCGCGGATGGGCGCGATGCGGCCCGCGAAGAATGATTTCTTGGGCGATACGATCAAACAGCGACGCATAAGCGGCGACGTCGAAATCATCTGGAGCCTGTGCATGCGTCAGACGTTCGAGCAAATCGAACAATTCGCGTGCGCCAGAATCCATGTGATCGTCAGCGCCAGCGCAGATCGCCTCAATCGCCTTACGATGCGCAGTCGCCCAAAGATCGAGGCGTCGCACATCTCTCATTCCGGCAAAGGGCGCAAAAATATCTTCAAGACGCCCGAGACATTCTTCAATCTCTAACCATTGCGCTTCATCGATGAGTCGCGCCGTCGGATAGGCATGCCTCTCCTGCGCCGCAGCACGCGCCTTGATAACGCTCTCCCGCCAGCCGCCGGCGCCCGCGCCGGGGCGGCGCAAAACGCCAATCTCGATCATCGGCGCCAAAGCGACGATTTCGTCACGCCCGCTCCCCAAAGACGCAAGCGGATGCGCAAGCAGCGCCGACAGATGAACAGCCGTCAATCCTTCGACAGCGATGGTCGCGACCAATCGCGCCAAAGCGCCGGCGCTGGTCATCAGCAAAGCCTCGCCGCCGGAGTCGTCAATATCGATGTCAAAGCGGCGGAGTTCAGCCGCAACGCGTCGCGCGACGGCGCGATCCGGCGTCACCAGCGCCGCTGTGCGATCCGGCGTCTCCAGCGCTTCGCGCATGAATAACGCCAGCGTCAGCGCTTCGATGCGCTCATCCGCCGCTTCCAGAACGGTCACATTTTCAAGCGCCTGAGCAATATGCGTCGCCTGATCACGACGAAAATTACGCCATTCAGCCGTCGCTGCGGCAGGAGCCATTGCAGTCGAGATCAGTTTGCGACGCGCTGTAATCTCAGGATGCACTCCATGAGTCTCGCCGCCAATCTCACGCACATCCTCGCGCGCCAGCTTCATTGTCGCGAGGAGCCGCTTCAGAATGATCTGCGGATGGCTAAAGGCGGGCTCCTGTTCGTGATCGCCAATTAGCGACCAATCCGCAGCGCTCATCTCCTTGTCGAGCCCCGGCAGGATGACGGCGCCCTTGTCGTGATTTGCGATCGCCGTCAGCAAGCGCGCCGTTGTCGGCTGGGCTCCGGTCGAGCCGAGCGCAATCACCGGGTTATCCGCAGTCGTGTCGAGCGCCGCAATCTGCGCCTCAACCAGCCGACGACGCCGCTCGGCAGCGTCAACAAGCCCGGTTTCTTTCAACATCGCCGGCCATTCATGCAGCGCAATGTCGAGAAAGCGCGTCGTGATCGACCAGTATCGATCAAAAGAGTCGTCAACGATCTTGCGGATCGCATCCGGGGAGACATTTTCAATGTGAAATTCGTCAATCAGCGCCGCGAGTTCGGCGGCGAGCGCATAGGCGCCCGCCGGTGTCGCTGTGACAAGGAAAGGTTCGCTGGCGTCGATTTCCGGCGCACCATCCGCTCCCATCGATATGATGGCGTGGCTCATCGATTTCGACCACGTCATGATCAGTTGCGACAGCAGAAGACGACGCTCCAGCTCCTCAATCGCCGGCGCGCCATGTGGATCGAATGTCGCTTCCTGAGAAAAAAGCGCGGCGTTTTCGCTTTCCTCCAGACCGCCCAGCGGCAGAATACGCGGCAAAAAGGTTGCGCCGACGCCAATCGCGCGCGCAAATTCGGTGGCGAGCGCGCGGCCGGCGCGCTGGGTCGGCACGTAAATCGTGGCGCGCGCCAGCGTTAGCGGCGAACTGTTGCGGGAAACGCCCGAGACGATATCGCCGGCGAGAAAAGCCTCGACAAAGGTGGCGAGAAACGGCGCGCCCGGCGGAATCGTGAAAACATTCGGCTGGCGCATATGCTGGTTTACTCCTGCCGCGCCGCGATCGCCCTTTCCGCTGCGCCAATGGCGTCTATGGAGCCAACATGCAACCAGAGCCCCTCGGAGACAACGCCAAAAAGACGTCCCTTTTTAGCCGCTGCGAACAGGAAGGGCGCGAGCTTGAAGACCTCTTGAGTCTCCTGCGCGAATAATTGCGGCTTTAGCAGGCCGACGCCGGCGTAAACATAGGGCTTGGGCCCGGCTCGCCGAATAATCCGGCCATCAGGCGCCAGATCGAAATCGCCCTCCCAATCCACTCCGACGCTGCCTTGCGTCGGCGCCAGCAACAGCGCGGCGTCCATCTTGTCCGGATCCCACGCCTGCGCCAGCGTGAGCAGATTGGAGCGCGGCGCGTCAAACCAGAAGGCGTCCGTGTTGTATACATAAAATGGCGCATCGCCGATCAACGGCAACACTTTGCGAATGCCGCCGCCCTGATCGAGCAACAGCGGCCGCTCATCGGAGATGACAATTTTGGGCGCGGTCCGCCCGGCAAGATGCGTCTCGATCTGATCGGCGAGATGATGGACATTGACGATCGCCGTCTCGACGCCGACTTTCGCGAAATCATCCAGCGCATAATCGATCAGGCTGCGCCCGGCGACTTGCACCAGCGGCTTGGGCGTCTCCAGCGTCAATGGCCGCATCCGCGTGCCCAGACCCGCCGCAAACACCATGGCGGTGCGCGGTACGGTAGTGGTGGATGAACGATCAGACATCGCTAAACAACGTTGGAAGATTGGCCTGAGACCATGCCTTGATTTCGGCGAGCGCCGGATGCTGCAAGCTCTTGCGCAGATAATTCTCGACGCGCGGCAGATGGCGCAAATAGCCCGGTTTACCGTCGCGCTGATTTAGGCGCGCAAAAATGCCAACGATCTTGGTCGCGCGCTGCGCGGCAAGAATGGAATAGGCGCGGACAAAACCCGCCATATCAAAGTCGGGATCCGCGGCGCGACGACGCTGCGCATAAGTGGCGAGAAGCTTCAGCTCCAGATCGTCCGGCACGGTGACGCGCGCATCCTGCCCGAGCGAGGCGAGATCATAGGCCGGGTGGCCCAGCACGCAGTCCTGAAAATCAATAATGCCGATGCGCGCCAATCCCTCTCTCTCGGGCAGCCAGATCAGATTGGGCGAATGATAATCGCGCAAGGTCCATGTCGGCGGCGCGCTGGCGACTTCGACCAGGGCCTGACGCCACAGATTGATGAATGTCGCGCGCGCGCCGGAGGCGACGACAGTTCTGCTATGTGGAACATACCAGTCGAGCAGCAGCTCGATTTCAATCAGCAACGCATCAAGATCATAGGGCGGAATGACATAGGAGCTGGCGTTATCAACCGGCAGCGTGTCTGGCAAATGCTGCGAATGCAGATGCGCAAGGACCACTGCAGATTCGAGATAGCGCTCCGGGATCGGGCCCTGATCGTCGACCACGCCCTCACGACCAAGATCCTCGACAATCAGCAATCCGGCGTCGAGATCGTGGCCATATATTCTTGGCGACGAAAAACCATGCGCCCGCAAGCCATCGGCAAGCGCGACAAAGGGGCGGACGTTTTCGGCAAGATGCGCAATGGCGCTGTAGGATTTGCCGTAGCGGATCGGTGGACCATCGGGTCGCTGCGGCGAAATCATCAAAATCGCGCGCGCGCCATCGGATTTTTCAAGTGTTTCATAGGCGCGGCTGGAGGCGTCGCCTTGCAGGAAGCTGCGTTTGGCGTCGATCCAGCCAGATTTGCGCAGCAAATCGCGCAAAGCGCGGAAAGGCGCCAGACGCTCCGCAAAAACGCCATGGCCTGTGATCGTGATGTCGCGCGCTTCCGGCGTCGCGACGTCGGCAAAACCAAGATGAATGTCGAGACGATCCGCGGGCAAGGCCGTTGGCGCACGCTCAGCCCATTCGACCAGCGCCAGCGCGCCATCAATGGCGTCGTCCCAGCCTAGTCCCGCCAATTCATCGGCGCCGCCAAGACGATAGAAATCGGCATGCACGAGGTGCAGATTGCCTTTTTCATAGACCTGCATCAGCGTGAACGTTGGACTGGGCGCCTCGATCTCCGGATCATCCAGCAGATGACGGATCATCGCGCGCGCAAAAGTGGTCTTGCCGGCGCCGAGATCGCCCGACAGCGTCACCATATCGCCACGGCGCAGCAGCGCGACCACCTCATGGGCGAGCGTTTCCGTGTCATTTTCGCTGGCCGCATGCACGCGCCAGATCGCATTTTCCTGCGCATCCTGCGTCATCACGCCCCTCCCTCATTGACGCGGCGCGCCGGTTGTTCTTGTGCAGGCTGCTGCTGCGCTTTAGTCGGAAAAATGCAGGTGACCGTGGTGCCTTCGCCCGGCGCCGAGTCGACGAAGATCTTGCCGCCATGCAGTTCGACGAAGGCGCGCACGATCGACAGGCCAAGACCAACGCCGCGATGGCGTGATCCCGTCGTATGCGATTCAAAGCGATCGAAAATACGCTCCAGAACTTCCGGAGGTATGCCGCGGCCGCGATCCGTGACCTTGAAGACAACATCGTCGCCACGCCGCATGGCTGCGAGCGTCACGCTTTGTCCCGGACGCGAGAAGCCAATGGCGTTGGACAGAAGATTGAACAGAATCTGTCGCACACGCTTGGCGTCGCCCTGGAAAGAGCCGACATTATCCATGGCGACGATCTGGACGTCGATGTTATTTTCCTCAAGCCTGTCCTGAACGCCATCAATCGAGGCGCGCATGGTCGCCTCAACATCGATCTCTGATAGCTCAAGCTCCATCGCATCTTCATCAATGGTCGCCAGATCGAGAATATCGTCAATAATCGCCAGCAGCGCCGCCGAGGATTTGCTGACATAGCCGAGATATTCAAGCTGCTTTGGATTAAGCGATCCCGTCGACTGCTCATTTAGCAGATGGACGAAACCATTGATGTTGTTCAGCGGCGAGCGCAGCTCGTAACTCACGTGGTGGATAAAATCATTACGCAGCTTTTCCGCAGCGAGCAGCGCCTTGTTGCGCTCGGAGAGCGCACGCTCGGCGCCAACATCCGCCGTCACATCGACAAAGGTCAGCAGCGCAGCGCCGTCTAGCAGTGACTGTGCGGTGCAATCCAGCACAACCCCATCATTGCGCGACAGACGCCGTGTGAATCCTTCGCGCGTGTCGTTAAAGCCGGTGACAAAATTCTGCAGCTCGCGCCACGCCTCTTCCTCATCCAGCAGGCCCCGACACTGCGTGGCGAGCGTCTCGAAGCGAGGACGATCCGCAAGCTGCTCAGAGTCAAGACGCCACAAATCAACAAAAGCCGGATTGCAGAATCTGAGGCGTCCATCAGCCCCAAACACCGCGACGCCTTCACGCAGGGTCTCCAGCGTCTCGCTCTGCGTGCGATTCAACGCATTGAAGCGCGTCTCCAGCTCATAGGCCTTGGTCGCATCATCATAAAGATAGGTGACGCCGCCCTGCGTATTGGGATGCGCAACCACATCAAGAATGCGGCCATCAGGCAAATGCCAGACATGCTGCGCCGGCTCAGTCGCGCGATAGGCTTCGAACAAATTTTGCTTCCAGGCCTTGTAATCGCTTTCCGCCGGCACCCGTTGATCGGCGCGCAGCCGATCGAGGATTTCGCTATCTGTCGGCTGCTGATCAAGGAATCCCGGATCCATCTGCCAAAGCTTGGCGTAGGCGTCATTGTGATACACAAGCCGCTTGTTGCGATCGAAGATCGCGACAGCCGTGGGCAATTGATCCAGCGTGCGCTTGTGCGACTGCATCTGCCGCTCAAGATCAGCACGCACCATCGTCACTTCATGCCGATCAATCGCGATGGCGGCGGTCATTTGCGGTGATGTCGCCTGGATGACGTCGAGAAGATGTCGCTGGCCCGCGACCGTTGCGGTGACGCTTTCACGCCAGAGCGCGCCCTGCGTGCGGGCCTGCGCAGCAAGGTCACGATCTGGCGGATCGAGCAGTTCAGCGCCTTTGTTGATGGCTTCTTCCGACGTATGCGCGTCAACCGCCGCGACATAAGCGGCGTTGACGAAAGTCAGCGCGCCATCGGCGTTGCGAATCCAGACTGGGGCCGGTCCGGCCTCCAGCAAGGCGCGCATGCCGGAGAGCTCGCCCTCGATCGCGGCGTAACGCTGACGCAGATCAATTAATTCCAGCCGGTCTCCCGACACTTCGCGGATGCGCAGAACCGCATTGAAGCCAACGACGCAGCCTTCGGCGTCGAAATAACGATCGCAGGCCAGTCCGGTCAATTGCAGGCGAAAGGCTTCACCATTACGACGCAGACGATCCAGCGCGGTCGTCAGCGCCGCCGCATCTTCGGCGACCAGCCAGGAGTCGAAAACAAGCGCGCGACCCGCCGGCAGATTATCCGGCAACAGCAATGACGACACATTAATGTCGGCGGCGCTGTCAGGTCCGGACCATGACGCCAATATTTGTTTTTCGCTGGCGAGAAATGTCTTTGCGCTTTCAAGGCTGGCGCGCGTCTCGTCGAGGTCTGCGGTGAGCGCATCGGCGCGGCGACGCCAGTCCTTGCGCTCGCTCATATAGGTCAGGGCCACAACGACCGTAAAAATCGACAGACCGCTGCTGAAGGCGAAGTTCGCAACATTCGCGTCAAAGGTCGGGACAGCGTAAAGGCCGACAACCTGCGCCAGCGCGCGCGCCGGCGTCACGCAAACCGCCGCCAGTAGGGCGACCGCCGAGCCGCGCAGCAGCTTTCCGCGCAGCTTGCGACCCGCCGCAGCATATTCAGAAACGGAAAACGCGAACCTCTGCATCAGGGGCGTCGTCCGAAAATCTGCGCCAGAAAAAAGTCAGCCGCTCGCGCCCGTATGGCGCGCGCCGAGGCGCGAGTCAGAAAAATAAAATGCAAAACCGGTCTCCACGGTCGAATGCTACGATGCTCATTACGACAACGCCGAGAGCGGCCCGCGCGACAAAAACACAATCGTCGCGTGACTAAACGCGTGGCGGAACAAAAGCCCTTGACCAGCATGGTCCAGGCGCCCCCCCGCCGGGCGCGCACTCCGAATCACTGCAATCTAGAACGAGAAGACCGAAAAGAGAATCGCCTGCGATTCAATCTTTTAAAAAAAATCGCCGCCCGTCTTTGAAGACGGGCGGCGCTGTTATCGGCAAAAAGCTGCCAAACTCATTTAGTTGAGTCTGGCGGAATCGCGACCACTATTAGTAGCGGTAATGCTCCGGCTTGAACGGGCCGTTCTGCGGCAGGTTCAGATAAGTGGCCTGCTCGGGAGTCATCTTGGTCAGTTTGACGCCAATCTTGTCGAGATGCAGCGCCGCGACCTTCTCATCGAGATGCTTGGGCAGGGTGTAGACGCCCGTGGCATAATGACCCTGCTTGGTCCACAGCTCGATCTGCGCCAGTGTCTGGTTGGTGAAGGACGCCGACATCACGAAGGACGGATGGCCGGTGGCGTTGCCAAGATTCACCAGACGACCTTCCGACAGCAGAATGATGCGCTTGCCGTCCTGGAACTCGATCTCGTCAACCTGCGGCTTCACATTATGCCACTTCAGGTTCTTCAGGCCGGCGACCTGAATCTCGGAGTCGAAGTGGCCGATGTTGCAGACGATGGCGCGATCTTTCATCTTGCGCATATGCTCGATGGTGATCACGTCGACATTGCCCGTCGCCGTGCAGAAGATGTCGGCGCGCGACGCGGCGTCTTCCATCGTGGTCACTTCATAGCCTTCCATCGCCGCCTGCAGGGCGCAGATCGGATCGATTTCGGTGACCAGCACACGACCGCCGGCGCCGCGCAGCGATTCAGCCGAACCCTTGCCCACGTCGCCGTATCCGCAGACGATCGCGACCTTGCCGGCGAGCATCACGTCGGTGGCGCGGTTGATGGCGTCGATCAACGAGTGGCGGCAGCCGTAGAGGTTGTCGAACTTCGACTTCGTGACGCTGTCGTTCACGTTGATGGCGGGGAACAGCAGCTCGCCCTTCTCCGCCATGCGGTAGAGGCGCTTCACGCCCGTCGTCGTCTCCTCGGTGACGCCCTTGATGCCGGCCGCCATGCGCGTCCACTTCGTCGGGTCGGTCTTTAGCGTGCGCTGGAGCAGGCCGAGCACGATGGCG
>JALRFG010000003.1:6843-37887 GCA_023253795.1 Methylocystis sp. | reverse complement strand
AATTACAGGCCGACGGCGCAGCTCTATAAAACGCTTCTCGCGTGGGCTAAACTCGAAATTATGTGACCTTATCTAGGCCAGCCCCTAATTTTTTCTTGCGCCAATCCAGAAATTACACGCATTCAGCAAAATAAAATCTCCCACCCATCGATAATTGCGCATGCGCCCTTGGGCCCACCAATGGCGATGGCCATCATTCATATCGCGGCAAGTTTATGTATCAGCGTGACTGATGCGAGGGGCTTCCGATTTCTGTGCATCCTATCCCCGTAACGGCGAATGCGAGGCGCAAATGGCGTCCTGTCATAACTTTGTAAAAAGCCTTATCGCGCCGATTGTCTCACGCGTTTTCTCGACTTTCCATGGATCGATCACCTGAAGATCCGCGGAAAGCTGAACCCATGGGGTTATGGCGAAATTATAAAAGCACTCAACGCCGCCCTCGCTTCTTCGATAGATATGGCCCGCCTCAAGCCCGTCGATGAGCAGTTGGCTCAATCCATAATGATAGTACCCCACGCCCCACTTATCGTGCTCCCGACCCTCAATCAGATTATTGCCCGCAATGCCCGCGAGAAGACTCCATTTCACCGGGTTCGGATTGCCGTCGGATATCGAGACATTCGTGAAAAGTCCCCAGCCGACTGAAGGATCATCTTCGCTTTGCACCAGATATTGCTGGAGCGCATATCCGGCAAACCAATAGCCCTTCTTCGTGATCGTCTGGCCATGCAATATGCGCGCTCTCAGGCCGCTGAAATCATCCAGATCAAAACCGCGCGCGTCACTGTAGGCGACCCTGACGTTGTGATAGCCCTGCAAGCCTGCGAGTTTTAATGGCAGCGTATAGCCGCCGCCAAAAGCAACGCCGCGCGCAAAAGGATTCTGCAGCACCCTCGGGTCTTCGGCATTTCTGGGATCTGCGACCGAGAACGTAAAATTCCCGACTTTCGTCTTCAAATCCACCATCGCGCCAAGCGTATAGGTCGGCGCAACGATGACGCGATCGGCCAAGGTTCCCGGCGCCGTGATGCCGATACCTGTCTTTGGAATAGCAAACGCTCTGTTCATAAACGTCTCCCAGCCGCCGCCGCCTAAAATCGGGGTCTTGGCGGCGAGCGTCATGATGTTCACCTTGCCCGCGCTGACAGAAAGATGTTCGTTCACTTCCTGCTTGATAAACAGCGTCAGCGTGTTGTGATAATATTTTGGCTGCACGAACGCCTGAATGGCGCTGACAGGCAGCAACGTGCCGGTAATATTATTAACGGTGTTGCCGGTATATTGTTCGAATTGCGTGAAGACATGAAAGCCTTTCCACAGGCCCAGCTTTTCCGCATCCACTCTCAAAAATGCATCAATCTTGCCGCCGCAATATGTGTTTTTGGGCGGCGTGCCCGACATAATCCCCTGGCATATCTGTGTGATCCACACATCCGGCTGCACGCCAAACGTTCTGAGCTGCGCCTTGGGACCATCTTTTGTATCGGTCAGCGAGGATTGGGTCGCCAGTGAGCCAATTAAATCTTCCGCATGCACCTGCTTGCCGACAAACACAACAATCATCGCGGCGAGAAAAAACGCGTTTCTTTTTATAAAACGTCGCCAGAAAGAATTGGTGTTCCTGTTTATCAAAATGAAATTCCGATCTCGCCATGAACAATATACAAAAATCAGCGCATCATCCGGAATTGCAAAAAGATATTTCGCCAAACAAGCGGCAGGTATGTTGTAAAATTACAACACAAATTTATTGCAAAGCATCGTCTCTTTCTGCCGTGGCAAGATCATTCGCGGTGCATGCGCCGGATAAATTATTTTGCGCAGGCGGCACCATCCTTGAAACGCCATGCGCCACGCCCGGGTCGCCATCATCTCTGTAGACAAACGTCTGACGCCGCTATCCCGCTCCCGGCTTTCAACGCCGCATCTTTGAGACAGAATGACCTAAATCACATCGCACATTATTGGCTCTGGTAATTTTACAGGATTTATAATATGTTTTACATGAAATAGGTATTTCTTTGTCAACAAAACATGGTTTGTCGTGACATCTCTGCCTCTCTCGCCCGCCCATTCTGAGAATGCGTCAGACCATCTCGCCAGCATGCATAACCGATTGCGGCGCGCCCGACTCTTAGCCGGTTTCGCAACGGCCAAGGCGGCGATCGCGCGTTTTGGCTGGAAACCCTCCACCTATCGCGCGCATGAAAACGGTCAAAACAGCTTCCGGCCGGCAGAGGCCTTCATCTACGCCCGCGCTTTTAAAGTGAGTCCGACCTGGCTTCTGGTTGGTGATTACGGCGAACACGCCATGCATGAGGACGCCCCGACGACCGACGACGTTTCAGCTCACGATCCTCATGGTGACGCAACGCACTTTGCCGTCACCGGCTCTTGTGCGACGAGGGAGGATCAATTCGATCTGACGGTCGACGCCGATACGCTCACCGATGTGGCGCACAGCGGCGACATTGTGCGTTTTAGTCCATTGACCGAACACGCGGTATTGTCGGATGGCGCGATTGTCGCCATTGAACAACCCACGCCCTATGGCGTGGATCTTTGCATCAGACGCGTATTTTTCCGTGATGGCCTGACATTGTTCACGCCGAATAATGTCGCGCAGGCGAAACCGCTTCCACATGCGCGCATTGCCGGCGCGGCGACATGGCTCCTGCGCCGGCTCGCAAACTAAACGCCGACGCGGGAACGGACCGCGCCGACGGCCCCCATAGGCTTTTGCGGCGCGCCGGCGTAAATTAGGCGTCTCTTCTCGCCCAAGCCTCTCTCATGACCGCATATCCCGCCTCGATTGATCTGAACGCCGACCTTGGAGAAGGCTTCGGCCCGTGGCGCATGGGCGACGATGCGGCGCTGCTTGGCCTCGTCACCAGCGCCAATGTCGCCTGCGGATTCCATGCCGGCGACCCAGACATCATGACCCGCGTTCTGATGCAGGCACGTGAAGCGGGCGTCGCGGTCGGCGCCCATGTCGCCTTCCCCGATCTTGCCGGCTTTGGACGCCGCATTCTGCCGATGTCGGCGGCGGAGATCGCCCGCGCGGTCGCCTATCAGATCGGCGCGGCGCAAGCGCTGGCGACATTCGCCGGTCATCGCCTGTCGCATGTGAAGGCGCATGGCGCCCTCGCCAATCTCGCCGAGCATGATGCGGCGGTCGCCGACGCCATCGCCGAGGCGACGCGCGCCGTCGATCCATCGCTCACGCTCCTCGCCATCGCACGCTCCGAACAAACGCGCGCCGGCGAACGCGCCGGCCTGCGCGTAGCGCATGAGATCTTCGCCGATCGCGCCTACGCCAATGATGGCCGCTTGCGCGCGCGCGCGCTGCCCGGCGCGGTGATTCATGATGTCGACGCCGTGATCGCCCGCGTTCGGCAGATGCTCGCTGCGCAGGCGCTCGTCACCATCGACGGCGAACTGCTGCCCACGCCGATTGACTCGATCTGTGTGCATGGCGATACGCCGCAGGCGGTCGCGCTGGCGCAGGCCTTACGACAGGCGCTTGAAAAGGATGGCGTCGCGCTGCGGCCATTCGTGGCGAACTGAAACGATGCGTTACGATCCGCCGCGTTTCCTTGATCAGGGCGAGACGGCGCTTTCCGTCGAATTTGGCGATACGGTCGATCCGGAAATCAACGCGCGCGTGCTGGCCCTCGACGCAGCGCTGCGACATGATCCGCCTGCAGGCGTATGTGAAACGACGCCGAGCTATCGCGCCTTGCTCGTGCAATATGAGCCGCTGGAGATCGATCGCGCCACGCTGGTGCGCGACATCACAATGCGACTGACGCATGATGACGCCGCCACGCCGACCGAACGTCGATGCTGGACGATCCCCTGCTGCTACGATCCGGCGCTGGCGGAAGATATTGTCGAAGCCGCGCAGACGCTGGGGCAGACGGTTGAGTCGCTGGCCCGGCTGCACGCCGGCGGCGATTATCGCGCCTATATGTATGGCTTCGCGCCGGGCTGGTGCTATCTCGGCGGATTGCCGACAGCGCTCGCCATGCCGCGCCGCCTGACGCCGCGTGGCGTTACGCCGACAGGCGCCGTGCTGATCGGCGGCGGCCTGTCGCTGATCGGCGCCAATCCCATGCCAACCGGCTGGTATGTCATCGGCCGAACGCCGGAAAAACTTTTCTCGTCGCGCCGCCAACCCAATTTCCTGATTGCGCCCGGCGACCGCATTCGCTTCGAAGCCATCGACACCACACGCTTCGCAGCGCTGGAGACGCGCGCGGCGCAGGGCGAAACGCTCGCCCGCTGCGAGTCCGCCTGATGCGCGCCGCTGTGCTGATCCGGACGGCAGGTCCGGGCGTGACGGTGCAGGACGCCGGCCGCTTTGGCTACGCGCGTTTCGGCGTCACCCCCGCCGGTCCAATGGACCTCGCCGCCTTTCGAACCGCGACATGTGCCGTAGGCGCCAACGCCGCGATTGAAATTTCGCTGGGCGGCCTCACGCTTGAAAGCGTCAACGCGCCGCTCGCGATCGCCATCGCCGGCGGCGGCTTCGATCTTCGTCTCGATGGCCACCGACTGCCCCCGGCCTGCCGGCTGTCCCTGCCGCCGGGCGCGGCGCTGACGATCCGCGCCGGCGAATGGGGCGCATGGGCCTATCTCGCGATTGGCGGCCGCTTCGATCTGCCGCCGACGCTGGGCGCGCTGGCGACCCATGCGCGTTCGGGGCTGGGCCCGAAACCGCTTGCCGCCGGCGACCGCCTGACGATCATCGATCCCGCGCCCGCGCCGGGCGCTGCTGACGCCCTTCAGGCGTCGTGGCTGACGCAGGACGCCGCGCCCATCCGGGTCATGCCCGGCCCGCAGGACGATTATTTTTCACCCGAAGCGCTGGCGAGGTTTTTCGAAACGCCCTGGCGGCTCGGCGCGCGCAGCGACCGCATGGCCTATGCGCTGGAGGGGCCGCCCATCGCTCAGGCGCGAGGTCGCGACATCGTCTCGGACGGGGCCGCGATGGGCGCAATCCAGATCCCCGGCTCCGGCGCGCCTTTTGTGCTGATGGCGGACCGCCAGCCAACGGGCGGCTATCCCAAGATCGCCACGGTGATCGGCGCTGACCTTGGCCGGCTGGCGCAAAAACGGCCGGGAGACATCATCTCTTTTCAACGCGTGACGCTGGAGGAGGCGGTGGCGGCGCGGCGTGCGCTCTTTTCGGCGCTGACGGTAGGACCACAGCAAATGGCGCTCCATCGCGACATGACGACCGAAGCCTTGCTCGCCGGTAATCTGGTCGGCGGCGTGATCAGCGCAACGGACGAACCGTCGCGCTGACGACTTTAAACCGGCCGACTATTCGGCGGGCGCTTCTAGGGCGTCTTTTTCCGCGCGCCGTCGACGGCGCCATTTCACCAGCATCATCCACCACGGATCGCTGGTGTGCAGATGATAGCGCAGCGGCGTCTTGATGATCGCCAGCACCAGGCCGATGCTGAACAGGCACCACACCGCCGGCCATTCATTGATGTTGTTGGTGGTGTAGCCGGCGAGCGTCGGCCCGGCCAGAAACGAGAACAGCGTAAAGCGCCAACTGCCGATCAGCGCCGGCAGCACGAAGGCCGTCAGCGGATAAGTGATGTAGCCGCGTCCCAGCGTCGCGTTATCGGCCATGCTGTTGCCGATGCCATTGGTCGGCAGCAGCCAGGCGATATGCCATTCGCCGCGCACTGTGCACAGCACATCGCCGCACAGGGGTCGTCCGGCGGCGCAATGTCCCGCCCAGCTAAACGGATAAAGCTGGATCAGCATGACGATGGCGGAGACGAAGCAGAAGAAATACACCCAGGGCTGCACGATTTTCGCGCTGTCTTTGGGCATGAAATAAAGCGCGACGGCGTTGATGAAGAACGGCTGGAAGGTGATGTGCAAATAGCCGAACAGCGTCATCATCTGATTGAGCGGCGAGTCGCACTGGTTCAGCACCGAATAGGCGACCGCCTGCAGCGACTCCATGCTGGCGAAATACAGCAGGCACACCCAGAGGGCGAGCGGCTCGGGGTCCTTTTTGAGCGCAGAATAGGCGGCGCCGGCGATTCCGGTCGCGGCAAGGACGGTCGAAGCTTCTCCGCTCCAGCACATCGGCGGTCATTTCCTCTGTTTTTCGGTGGGTTCGGATACACCATTCGCCGGGCGCGGCAAAGCCTGTGCGCCGACCAAGATCAGATCTCGGGAAGAATCCCCGGCGACGCGATTTCAAAACGCGCGAATTCGAACCCCGGCGCCACGGTGCAACCGACCAGCGTCCAGGGGCCAAGGCTCTTCGCCGATTGCCACGCGCCGCCCGGAACCACCGCCTGCGGCCGTTCGCCCGCCGCCAGATCGACGCCCAGACGCAGGACCTTCTGGCCGTCATCATCGGCGATCGACAGTTCAAACGGCGCGCCGGCGTAATAATGCCAGAGCTCGGCGGCGTCGACCCGATGCCAGGCGGACGCCTGCCCGGCCGGCAGCAGGAAATAAATCGCCGTCGAGACCGCCCGCCCCTCACGGGCGACAGGGTCGCGGAAGGTTTCGCGATAAAAACCGCCCTCGGGATGGGGGGCGAGGTCGAGAAGCCGCACGACCGCCGCCGCATCCAGAAGCTCTATGGCTTTCATGGTCCCGCTCATGCCGCGAAGCGATTCTTGCGCGCCCGCATCTCGGCGAACACGGCGTCGGCGTCGGCCCCGGAAAGCCCCATCGCCTGTTTCACCGCCGCCTCCCCGGCGCGCAGAAACGGATTGGTCGCCCGCTCTTCGGCGATGGTCGTCGGCAGTGTGAACCGGTCCGCCGCCCGCAAGGCCGCGACCTCCGCCATCCGCGCCTGCAACGCCGGATTATCCGGATCGACGGTGACGGCGAATTTGCCGTTCGACAGCGTGTATTCATGGCCACAGTAAATTTTCGTCTCGCCCGGCAACGCCGCAAGTTTTTCCAGCGACTGGCGCATCATCGGCGCCGTTCCCTCGAACAGCCGGCCGCAGCCCAGCGAGAACAGCGTGTCGCCGACAAAGGCGACGCCGGCGGCGTCGAAAACATAGACGATATGCCCCAGCGTGTGGCCGGGCGTCTCGATCACGCGCGCCATGGCGTCGCCGATGGCGACCCGGTCGCCGTCGCGCACCGCGATATCGAGCGGCGGCAGACGATGGGCGTCATTGGCGGCGCCGACAATTTTCATCGCCGGGAAGCGCTGTTTCAGCGCCTGCGCGCCCTGAATGTGGTCGGCGTGATGATGGGTGAGGAGCAGATGGCTCAGCGCCCAGCCGCGCGCATCGGCCGCCGCGGCGATCGCTGCGCCATCCGGCGCGTCAATGCTCGCCGTCGCGCCGCTTTGCGCGTCATGGAACAGCAAGCCGAAATTGTCGTTCAGACAGATAAACTGGACAACCTCGACCGTCATGCCGCTCCTCCGTTCATGCGCCGCATCATAATCGCGCGGCGTCAAAATGCGACCGGCTGACGCCTTGCGCGCGGTAAAATTCGCGCCAATTATGCAGACATGGCGCTCGACGTTGTGGATCTTAGGGCATTTTATGAAACCGCCCTCGGGCAGTTAGCGAAGCGGCTCGTCGCCAAGCAACTGCGCGCGCGGTGGGACGATCACGCCGGCCTGCGGATACTCGGGATCGGCTACGCCACGCCCTTCCTCAACGACTTCCGCGAAAAGGCCCAGCGTGTGCTGGCCTTCATGCCGGCGACCCAGGGCGTGACGCACTGGCCCCTCGACGGCAAATCGGCCACGGCGCTGGTCGAGGCGTCGATGACGCCGCTGCCCGACTCGAGCATGGACCGGATCGTTGTGGTCCATGCGCTGGAGATCGACGAACATCCGCACGATCTGCTGGAGGAAATCTGGCGCATTCTGGCCCCGGGCGGGCGGGTGCTGATCGTCACGCCCAGCCGCACCGGCCTGTGGGCGCGCGTCGACACGACGCCCTTCGGCTTCGGCCATCCCTACACCCGCGGCCAATTGCAGGATTTATTGCAGGAAGCGCAGTTTCTGCCAGTCTATTGGGGCGAGGCGCTCTATGTGCCGCCCTTCCAGCGCGCGCCGCTGCTGCGCTCCGCCCCCGCTTTTGAGCGCATCGCCGGCCGTTTCTCGCTGCCCGGCGGCGGCGTCCATCTCGTCGAGGCGACAAAACAGCTTTACCGGCCGGTGCTGCGCCGCGCAGTGCGGCGGGTCGCGGCGCCGCAACTGGAGGAGGCGCTGGAGGCCGCCGGCGCCGAGGCCGGCCTGGAAGGCGCGTAAAAAGGGCCTACCGCGCCCCGAAATTCACGTTGACGCCGAAGGATTGCGCCAGAAACAGCGCGCCATGCACCAGCCCGGTTTGATCGATGCCGTGGCCCAGCCCGGCCGAGAGATGCCACTGCACGGGAATATTGCCGGCGGCGAGCGCGTTGGCGGACATCATCAACGCCTCGACGGGAATAATCTCATCCTCCTCGCCATGCGCCAGCAGGATGGACGGCGGCTTCGGATAGTTCTGGCGCACCTCGCCGGGCTGCTCCGGCCCCTCCACCAGCATGCCGGAATAGCCGAGCACCGCGCGCGGGGCGACGCGCCGGCGCAAGCCGGTATGCAGCGCCATCATCGTGCCCTGACTGAAGCCGACCAGCGCCAGTTGGCGATCATCCATGCCGCGTTTGGCGAGTTCGGCGTCGAGAAAGGCGTCGAGCGTCGGCCGTGCGGCGATAACGCCGCGCCAGCGTTCGTCCGGATCGCGCATGGTGAGGGGAAACCACTGCCGGCCCATCGGCGACATGGCGCAGCGCTCGGGCGCATTGGGCGCCACAAAATCAGCGTCGGGCAACACAGCCCGCCACTGGCGGCCGATTTCGATCAGATCGGCGCCGTCGGCGCCATAGCCATGAAGAAAAACGACAAGTTGCCGGGGTTTGCCGGACTGCGCCTGAACCCGCGGACCATCGATTGTCGTCGTCATCATACGCCCCCGTTAATAACGGAGGCATGTTTCGCGGATGCGCTCGACCTTGGCAAGCCTTGGCCAAAGGCGAACCCGAACCCGCGTAAATATCGATATTAAACGAGCACAGCCCGGATCGCGTAATTCAGAATCTTGACGCCATAGATCAGGCCGCCGGCGAGGGTCGCATGTTTCGTCATCAGCATTGCGAAATATAAATGGTCCGGCCTCAGCATAGAAAATCCTCTCTCACTTGCGCCCGCTGCGCTTATTGAGCTGCAGATTGAAGAGACGCCGTTTCGCAAAACCGGAAAGCCCGCGCCTCGAAAAGGGCTTTACCTGAAGAACGTCGTGAGCCGCGTCGTGACGCTGGATTGACGTTCTCGCTTCCTGAACGCGGAACAGCGCCAGCGCCGGAAGCAAATGCTGGTCCGTGAGGTAACGAGCGACCATGGCGAGAGCAATGCGCAGAACTGTCGCACCACCGGTTTTGCGACAATATGTCACCCGGCGCACAAGGCTCCGACAAAGCTTGTCGCTCAATGTGCGCAAATGACGCACAGGCGCATGAAACCCGCGCCCTTCGCCAGTCGAAGACACAAACATTTCATCGCAACCAGAGAAACAATATTCATTTATGATATGCGGCGATGTTCATGCGCTCTCGACGACAGAGGTCAAAATGACGGCTGCGCCCGCCCAAAAACATTTCACGACGAGCGATGGCGTGCGCCTTGCCTATCTTGAAGCCGGCGCCGGCAAAATGCTGCTGTTCGTGCCGGGTTGGTCGCAGACCGCGGCAATGTTCGCGCCGCTACTGCAAGATCTGTCGCAGGATCATTTGACCATCGCCATCGACATGCGCGGTCATGGACGTTCCGACAAACCGGCGCATGGCTATCGTCTGGCGCGGCTCGCCGCCGATCTCGCCGAATGGATCGACCGCCACGCCGCAGACAAGATCACGCTGATCGGTCATTCGATGGGCTGCTCTGTCATCTGGAGCTATCTCGAACAATATGGCGACAGCCGCATTGCGCGACTGGTTCTGATTGATCAGGCGCCCGCAGTGACCGCGCGGTCGAACTGGAGCGAAGAAGAAATTCGTCGCGCCGGCTGCCTGCACACGCCGCAATCTCTTTTCGAGGCGCTCGACGCGCTCACCGGGCCGCATGCCGAACAAGCGTCGCAAGATTACATTCGCATGCAACTGGTGACGCCCGATTGTCCGCCGGAAACCATCGAGATGATGATGCGCGAAAATCTGCTTTTTCCCCGCGCCGACGCCGCGAAACTCCTGCTCGAACTCGCCCTCCACGACTGGCGCGACGCGATCGCCCGCATCCGGCTTCCGACCCTGGCCGTTGGGGCCGAGGGCAGCATCTTCCATCCCGATGCGCAACGCTGGATCGCGCAGCAAATTCCGCAGGCGCGCTTGTCCGTTTTTTCTGCGGCGGAAGGCGGCAGTCATTTCATGTGGCTGGAGAACCCGACAAAATTCCTCGCCGAACTGCGGGCGTTTCTGTCGGCGACGCAAAACTAACGCCGGCGGGAGATGATCCGATCCGCGGTCGCGGCGGCGACATGCTGCACAAGAATATAAAAAATAATCGGCAGAACGACGCGGGGCTGATCGGGAAAAGCCGTTGTCGCGAAAACAAGACTGCAACCATTATTATTCATGCCGAGACCAAAGGTCAGCGCGGCGGTTTCGGCGCGATGCAGCGCAAATATTTTCGAGAGCGCGAAACCCGCGCCAAACATCGCGCCGCAGAGCAGCGCCGCCACGCCGAAAGCCATCATCAGATAAGGGACATCCGGATTGGCCGCCAACGCCGGCAAATAGACCGAAGCATTGGAATAAATGATCATCATCAGGATGAACACATTGCCAAATTTCACATAGGGCGCGATCTGATCGTAACGCTGATGCATGACAAAAGCGCGAATGAACAGGCCAATCAGCGACGGCAGGACGACCCAGGCGAACAAAAACATGCGCACCGCGCCGCCTTCAACATTCTGCAGACGCGCAACATCGTCTCCCAGGCTTTCCACATTGGCGCCGGCAAGAATAAGCGGCGTGGTGAGCGGACTGAGCGCCGTGGTCAACAACACAAGGCCCAGACTGAGCGCCAGATTGCCGTTTGCGTTTTGCGACCAAGCCGTTGAGGAGCCGGCGATCGGCATCGCCGAAACAATCGCGACGCCGACGACGATATATTTGATCTGCGCCGGATCCGGCGCAATGCTCGAAATGATGGACAGCGATGTCACGAACATCAGCGGCACAAGCGCGTTGCCAATGACGCCGGCGATTAGCGGCCAGATATGATGGCCGAGCCGAATGACATCGGCAGGCTTTGTGCCGATGCCGGCGTTGAACAGAAAACACGCCAGCAGCAGCGTTGGCAGAGAAAAGACGAGCGGCTGACCAAAAATTTGCGTCTTGGCGAATGTCAGACCCGCCATCCATGCGCCGGGACCGGGCGTAAAAATCGCGCAAAAATAGGCCCCGAAAATCAGCAGCAGCAGATTTTCGTGCAGCCAATGAAAAGCGTGGCGCACAAAGGCAAGATTCGTCATTCCGGCGGGCTTTCTGGCGGTCCCGAAGGGATTCGAACCCCTGACCTTCGGTTTAGGAAACCGCTGCTCTATCCTGCTGAGCTACGGGACCGTGGGCCGTCACCTCTATCACAGCCCGCGTTTTTGAAAAGCCGGCGTTTTCGTCCGCGCGCCGCTTCTGGCATACTCCACGCGAATGATCACAGGACGTCCGCATGTTCGACTCCAGCCGCTTGCCGCATGTCATGACCGCGCAGGATTTTGCGGTTTTTCAGGAACAGTTGCGCGAGCAGCTCCTCGACGCGCAGTTTGAACTCGCGCAATCGAGACAGGCGAGCGTGCTGACGCTGGTCAACGGCTCCGATGGCGCCGGCAAGGGTGAAGTCGTCGATCGCCTCTATGAATGGCTCGACGATCATTTTGTCGAGACGCTCACCTACGGACCACCGACCGATGAGGAGCGCGCCCGGCCGCGCGCCTGGCGCTATTGGCGCGATATGCCGGCCAAGGGCCGGATCGGAGTCGTGCTTGGCTCATGGCATCATCATCTTCTGCTGGGCCGCGCGCAACGACGGCTGGATCGCGCCGCATTCGCCGACGCGCTGGCGGAAATCAATCGCACCGAGGAAATGCTGCGTCGTGAGGGCGTGTTCCTTCTCAAAATCTGGCTGTCGCTCGACGACCGTCTCGCCCGTCGACGGCTTGATCGGCTGCGCGAAAGCAATGGCGCGCTGCGCCGGCCGGCGGTGATCGAATGGTCGGAGATCGATCGTCGCAAGGAGCGCGAACGCCTCAACGCCGCCGCGCTGGAAATGATCGAGATCACCTCCACTGGCGACGCGCCGTGGTCGATCGTTCCGGCTGAGGACGATCATTATCGCGACGCCGCCGTCGGCGATCTGTTGCTGCAAACCCTGCGCCGCGCCAACAACGGCGCGCCGGCTTCGCCACGTCCTCCAGCGCTTGTCACGACACCGCCCGCCGCGCCCAATGTCAGCCTCGCGGCGGCGCTCGATCTGGGCCGCAAGGCGAACGCCGATGATTACAGCCGCGAATTGCATGAATTGCAGCGCCGTCTCACCGAGGCGACGACGGCGAAGAATTTTCGTGCGCGCGGACTGGTTGTCGCGTTTGAAGGCAATGACGCCGCCGGCAAGGGCGGCGCCATCCGGCGCGTGCGCGCAGCGCTCGATCCGCGGCGCTTTCGCGTGCATGGCGTCGCCGCGCCAACCGACGAAGAGCGCGCCCGCCCCTATTTATGGCGTTTCTGGCGCAACATTCCGCGCAGCGGCGACACGGCGATCTTCGATCGCAGCTGGTATGGCCGCGTGCTGGTGGAACGCGTCGAAGGCTTCGCCGCGGAAGAAGACTGGCGCCGCGCCTATCAGGAGATCAACGATTTCGAACGCCAGCTTGTCGATGCGCATTATTGCGTCGTCAAACTCTGGCTGGCGATCACGCCGGAGGAACAGTTGCGTCGTTTCCAGGATCGGGAAAAGACCGCTATCAAACGCTACAAGATCACGCCGGAGGATTGGCGCAATCGTGATAAATGGCCGCTCTACGACGCGGCGATGACCGAGATGGTCGATCGCACCAGCACCCGCCACGCCCCGTGGACGCTGGTTGAGGCGAATGACAAGAAATTCGCCCGCCTGAAAGTATTGCGCACCATCCTCGAACGACTCGACGCCTGACGCCGGGGTGACCCGACGCACCGGCGGGCGCCGTCAAAACAGTTGCGCGATGGCCCGCCAAAGCCCAAATATCGACGGAGCCTCGACGCCCTCGTTGCACCATGGACGCCTCATGACCAAGCGCATTCGCAAAGCCGTTTTCCCCGTCGCCGGCCTCGGCACCCGCTTCCTGCCGGCCACCAAGGCGATCCCCAAAGAGATGCTGACGGTCGTCGACCGGCCGGTGGTCCAGCATGTGGTCGATGAGGCGCGCGAGGCGGGGATCGAGCATTTCGTCTTCGTCACCGGACGCGGCAAGGCGGTGATCGAAGATCATTTCGACATGGCCTATGAACTTGAGGACACGCTGCGCCGTCGCAACAAGACCAAAGAATATGAAGCGCTGATGGCTGATTTACCGGCCGCCGGCGCCACCAGCTTCACCCGCCAGCAGGCGCCGCTCGGCCTTGGACATGCAGTGTGGTGCGCGCGCGAAATCATTGGCGATGAGCCCTTCGCCGTCTTGCTGCCCGACATGATCACCCTGCCGGCGCCCGGCAAGATCGCGCGCTGTCTGGCGCAGGCGGTCGCGGCCTATGAGAAACACGGCGGCAACATTATCGCCGTCGAAGAAGTGAAGCCGGAGGAGACGCATCAATATGGCGTCGTCGCCAAAGGCAAGGATTTTGGCGAGAGCTTTGAAATCACCGGCATGGTCGAGAAGCCGCCGCAGGGAACCGCGCCGAGCAATTTCATCATTTCCGGACGCTATATTCTCGAACCGCAGATCTTCGCGCTGCTTGAAAAGGGCGAAAAAGGCGCGGGCGGCGAAATTCAGCTCACCGACGCCATGATCCATCTGGCGAAAGAACGTCCGTTCCACGGCGTGCGCTTCGATGGCCGCACCTATGACACGGGCTCGAAACTCGGCTTCCTTGCCGCCAATGTCGCCTTTGGTCTGGCCCGACCGGATGTGGCGGACGGGCTGCGTGCGGAGATGAAAAAGCTTTTGGGCTAGTCGCGACGGCGATCAGGGATCAGACCCCGGACCCCTCACCCGGCGCTGCGCGCCACCCTCTCCCCTTGCGGGAGAAGGTGGCCCCGCGCAGCGGAGTCGGATGAGGGGATGTTTCCGTCACCCCTTTTTCGGGCGAATGCGGATAATCACGTCGCAGCCGACGATCTCCATCCCCTCGGGCGGGGCGGGAAGCCGGGCGAACTCAATCGAGCCGTCGGCGGCGTCGAACATCCGACCGGTCGCTTCATCCATGAAGTGGTGATGCGGCGAGGTGCGGGTGTGGAAATAGGTGCGCGGTCCCTGAACGGCGATTTCGCGCAGCAAACCCGCGCCGGCGAACTGGTTCAACGTGTTGTAGACGGTCGAGAGCGACATGGAGAGGCCCGCCTCGCGCGCTTCGGCGTGTAGCGCCTCGGCGCTGACATGGCGGTCGCCCTTGCCAAACAACAGACGGCTGAGAGACAGACGCTGCACCGTCGGCCGCAGACCGGCGTTGCGCAGCTTCGCCTTGAGATCGGCGCCCCGCACATCCGCGTGGGCCTCTCGCGGCCGACCCGTGGCGGCTGAGATCATGGTGACAGGCTGGTTACTCATGCTTACCGTTGGCGAGCGCGCTCGCTCCCTCAGAAATCATATAGATGCGTTGAAACAGTAGACGGCAGCGTTCCGCCCCTGTCAAACAAAATGGCGGAAGGTGTAAACTTTCCAAACAAGCACATCGCCGGAGATTCGCTCTGATGTCTCGCCTCCTGTCGCCGCCATTTCGGACCGCCCCTCATGCCAGCCGTCGCGAAGCGCTGCGTCTTTTGTCGCTCGCCGGTCTAACGGCCCTCCTGCCCGGAACGGCGGCCAGCGCAGCGGATTTCGAGGCATTTGTGCAGGGTCTGTGGCCGCAGGCGCAGGCCGCCGGAGTGTCGCGCGAGACCTTTGAAACGGCGACAGCCGGTCTCAAGCCGGAAACCGCCGTTTTGGCGAAGCCAAAAGCGCAGGCTGAGTTTACAATCTCCATCCCCGCCTACCTTGGCGGCGCCGTGACCAATAGCCGCGTCGCCCGCGGCCGCGCGGTCGCGGCGCAATATGAGGCGCCGCTCGCCCGCGCCTATCAGCGCCATGGCGTGCCGGGCGAAATCATCGTCGCCATTCTCGGCGTCGAGAGCAATTTCGGCGTCGCCGCCGGCGGATCGGATGCGCTCGGCGTGCTCGCCACGCTGGCGTGGAAAGGCCATCGCGCCGAGACATTCGTCGCTGAATTCGTCGACGCCCTGATCCTTCTCGAAAAGGGCTACGCGACGCGCGGCCAGTTGCGCGGCTCCTGGGCGGGCGCGATGGGGCAGCCTCAGTTCATGCCCTCGGCCTATCTGAAATTCGCCGAAAGCGACAACGGCGCGGGCGCGGCCGACATCTGGCGCTCGACGCCCGACGCCATCGCCTCAATCGGCAATTTTCTTGAGAAATCCGGCTGGATCGCCGGTCTGCCGGCGGTCGTCGAAATCCGCCTGCCCGATAATTACGATTACGCCGCCTATGATCTCGATTTCGCGCGCTGGCGGGCGCTGGGCGCCGTGCGCGCCGACGGGGCCGCCTTGCCGGCCAGCGGCGCCGCCAGCCTCTATCTGCCGACCGGCGCGCAGGGGCCGGCCTTTCTGATCAGCGATAATTTCGAAGTCATCCGGCAGTACAACACCTCCGACGCCTATGCGATGTCAGTGGCGGTGCTGGCCGAGCGCATCGCCGGCCGCGACATTCCTCTCGCCCCATGGCCCAAAACGGCGCCGCTCTCCACCGCAGAAGTGAAAGAGATGCAACAGCTTCTCACCCGCGAGGGCGTCTATCAGGGGACTATCGACGGCAAGCTCGGCCGCTCCAGCCGCAACGCCATCCACGCCTGGCAACTGGCGGCGGGCGTTCAGCCAGCCGACGGCTACGCCAGCAAAGCGGTGCTCGCGCGCCTCAAGGGACTCTGATCGAAAAGCGTCTCGATGCGACTAGATGGCGGGCGCGGAAACAAAGCCGAAGGCGACGCGAGTCAGCATATCGGAGCCAAAGCGCTCCTCGGCGCGGCGCACCGTCTGGCCGCCGAGACGGCCATAAAAGGCCAAAGCCTTGTCATTATCGGCGAGCGCCCAGACGATGGTCGAGAGATAGCCGTGCTCGGCGAGTTCGCGGCGCGCCACATTGAACAGACGCCGGCCGAGCCCCAGACCCTGATGCTGGGGCAGTAGATAGAGTTCAAAAATCTCGCCGGAATAGGGCATGGACGGCACACGATTTCTGCCGAAGGTCGCATAGCCGACGATCTGAGCGTCATGTTCGAGCGCCAGCAAGCCCGTGCCGCGTAAAATGGCCGAACGCCACCAATTCGGCCCGCGCCGGGCGATCATCCGCTCCAGCTCGACTCCTGGAATGACGCCGCGATAGGCGTCGCGCCACGAAACGTCGTGCACGAAGGCGATGTCCTCCGCGTCGCCAGGAGACGCATGACGGATGGAGACGACGCTCTTGACCATGGGGACGATGTTAGGACCCAAGGCGCGGTTTCGGCAAGAGTTCTGACGCGAGTAACAGCGCGGCTTTTTCAGGGGCCAGAGTCCTCAGGGGAGTCTGCGCGGAGCTATGTCCGCCGGCCTCGACTGACTTGCCAGCCCCGGCTGCTTTGCCTATGATTTTAGGCAAGTCCGGCCTTGTCCGGCTCTCGGGTCGTTCACGCGAGTATTTACCTTGCTTCACAGCGCCATCCGTTTCAAACCGATGACGACGGGACAGTCTGACCGACTGCTTCCGGCTGCGCGGAGCCTTGCGCGCCTGCCGCTGCTTCCCTGCCCCTGACCGCCCGCCGGGCTCACGCCCAGGCCGTCAGGGGATAGACGCAGGCTTCAAACACAGCCCCCAACGGGCGCGGCAGATTTCAGGAATTCGACATGACCAAGTCCTCCATCAATAACGCGCAGTCCGGCGAGCGCGTGCTGATTTTCGACACCACCTTGCGCGACGGCGAACAATCGCCCGGCGCCTCGATGACCTTCGAGGAAAAGCTCGAAGTCGCCGATCTGCTCGATCATTTGGGCGTCGACATCATTGAGGCGGGCTTTCCGATCGCCAGCATCGGCGATTTTGAGAGCGTCAGCGAAGTGGCGCGCCGGGTGAAAAACGCCTCGGTCGCCGGCCTCGCCCGCGCCTCCGACAAGGATATCGATCGCTGCGCCGAAGCGCTGCGCGATGCGCAACATCCGCGCATCCACACCTTCATTTCGACGTCGCCGGTCCATATGAAATACAAGCTCCAGATGGAGCCGGAACGGGTGCTGGAGCTGATCGCGGCTTCCGTCTCTCGCGCGCGCAATCGCGTCGCCGATGTCGAGTGGTCGGCGGAAGACGGCACGCGCACGGAAATCGATTTTCTGTGTCGCTGCATCGAGATCGCCATCAACGCCGGCGCCACCACGATCAATATTCCCGACACGGTCGGCTACATCACGCCGGCCGAATATGAAGCGCTGTTTCGCACGGTGCGCGAACGCGTGCCAAATTCCGACAAGGCGATCTTCTCGGTCCATTGCCACGACGACCTCGGTCTCGCGGCGGCGAATTCGCTGGCCGGCGTGCGCGGCGGCGCGCGTCAGATCGAATGCACGATCAACGGTATTGGCGAACGCGCCGGCAACGCATCGCTGGAAGAAGTGGTGATGGCGATGAAAACGCGCCATGACGCGCTGCCCTATCACACCAATATCGACGCCAGATTGCTCACGCGCGCCTCCAAGCTCGTATCGGCGGTCACCTCTTTCCCGGTGCAATACAACAAGGCGATCGTTGGCCGTAACGCCTTCGCGCATGAAAGCGGCATCCATCAGGACGGCATGCTGAAAAACGCCTTCACCTATGAGATCATGACGCCGGAAAGCGTTGGCGTCACCAAAACCTCGCTGGTGATGGGCAAGCATTCCGGCCGCCACGCCTTCCGCGAAAAGCTGAAAGAGCTGGGCTACGATCTTGGCGAAAACGCGCTTGAAGACGCCTTTAATCGCTTCAAGGATTTGGCCGACCGCAAGAAATTCGTCTACGACGAAGATCTGGTGGCGCTGGTCGACGACGAGATCGTCACGGCGCATGATCACATCAAGGTTCTGTCGCTGATGGTGATGGCCGGCACGCAGGGACCGCAGTCGGCAGCGCTGACGCTCGACATCGACGGCGAGAAAGTCACGCATCAGGCGACCGGCAACGGCCCTGTCGATGCGATTTTCAACGCCATCAAGGCGCTGGCCCCGCATGAGGCGACGCTGGAGTTGTTTCAGGTCCATGCCGTAACCGAAGGCACCGACGCGCAGGCGGAAGTCTCCGTGCGCCTGAGCGAAGACGGCAAATCCGTCACCGGTCGCGGCGCCGATCCGGATACGCTGGTGGCCTCCGCCCGCGCCTATGTCTCGGCGCTGAACAAGCTGATCCTCAAGCGTGGTCGCGGCAAACCGGAAGCGATGCAGGCGATATAATACGAGCGCTGAAGCTATACGCCTCCGCGCTTTCAAGCATCGTGACAATCAAATTGAAGCGCCGCGCTCTTTGCCAAGAGCGTGGTGTTTTGATTTGCGCCGATGACAAGCAGTGATGTCTTGCACCATCTTTCAGGCTGCGACCTGCGCCGCAGAGATGAGATGATAATATTGCGCAAACAGCGGATCGGGATCACGCGGCCCGGAAATATAAATCAGCGCGGAGGACTTCAGCTCCCCACTGAAAACATCCCTCGCCACGGCTTTTGTCTCAGGAGAGAGCGCGTCAATCGCCTCATCAATCACGATGAAATCCGGTCTGCGCAGCAAGAGCCGCGCAAACACCAAAGCTTGTCGCTCCGGATCGGCGAGTTCGCGGCTCCATGACGCGTCACGATCCAGCGCGCCCGCAAGATAATCCAGATTGAAACGTCGCAACGCCGCAAGGATATCCGCCTCGACATAGGCCGCTGGCGCATCCGGATAGGCAAGGATTTCACGCAAGCTGAGATCGGGAATAAAGGCGCGTTTGGGCACAAAGGCGATGCGCGTCTCCGCTGGCGCCAAGATACGCCCCTCGCCAGCGCTCCAAAGTCCCGCTAGCGCGCGAAACAGCAGCGTCTTGCCACAGCCATGTTCGCCGGCGATATGCACGCGCGCCGCTGGACCGATCTCGATGCGTGACTCATTCAACCGTGTCTGACGCGATGGCAGCGCGAGAACGACGTTCTCCAGCAGGAAGCTGTCTCTTTCGCCAGCCAGCCGCACGAGATGCGTGGCCGCGGCGTCTGGCTCATGCAAGCGCGCCAGAAAATCCGCCTGATCGAGCAAGGCCCGCCGAAATACGGCGACGCGCAGCAATGTCGCGCGCCAATCGGCGATGACGCCGGCGTTATCGACAAACCAGCGGAGCGATTGCTGGACCTGCGTGAAGGCGCCCGCCGCCATCAACAATCCGCCGAAACTGAGCTGACCAAAGAAATAGGCCGGCGCAGCGACGATCACCGGCGCCACAATCGCCACCCATCCATAGCCCGCCGTCACCCATGTCAAATTTGTCGTGGCGCTCACCAGTCTGCGCAGGATCGCCACAAGCTCGGCGAAGGTTCGCGTAAGCCGTCGCGCCTCATACGCCTCGCCGCCCATCAGCGCAATCGACTCGCTGTTGGCGCCGATATCGACCAATGCAAAACGCACCTCCGATTCACGCGCATAGCGTTCCGCGCCAAGCGCCATCAGCGGTCGACCCACGCGCCAGCTCGCCAACGAACCGATCAGCGCATAGATCAGCGCGCACCAGACCATATAGCCGGGCACATCGACATGCAGGCCGGCGACATCGAAGACGACGCCCGACGACAACATCCAGAGGACGCCGACAAAACTCACCAGCAATAGGCTCGCCTGAACGAGGCCAACGCCCAGATCGGCGGAAACATCGGCAAGATGCTGGGCGTCGGCATGGATGCGCTGATCGGGATTGATCCCGATCTCGCCGGACTGCGCCAGCAACGCAGCGCGTTTGGGCGCCAGCCATCGATCAATCAGATCGCCGGTGAGCGCTTCGCGCAGCCTCAGCTTCATCATCTGCCCAAGCCATGTCTGCGACACATTCAGAATGAGCAGACCGCCGGCGATGATCGCATAGATCCGCAATTGCGAGAGAGCGCCTGGCAAATCTTTCTGCGCCAGCGCATCATAAAAGGGCTGGTTCCATGCATTAAGTCGAATTTGCCCCCAGGCGGTCACCGCAATGACGCCAAACAACGCGACGCCGAGAGCCGCCAGCGTCAGGCGCTGCGGCGCCGCGCGCATGGCTGCGAAGACAACGCGCAGCAACGACATAAAATTTTCTTCCCCGATCCGGGGCGGCGCATCCTGATCCATGGCCTTCTCGCTTATCCAGCGCCCGGCATGCCGGCGAACCCAAGCGAATTTTTCACAGCCGCATCATTTCATGTGACAGCAAAGCGCGCTAGTCTTGTGACATGAGCCGTATCGACGCGTTGCTGCGCGCAATGACGCTGACCGAGAAACTCGGCCAGCTTAATCTTGTCACGGCCAATCAGGCGATCACCGGCCCCTCGACCAACGCCGCCATCGACACGTCCATTCGCGCCGGCGAGGTCGGCGGCGTTTTCAATCTCTGGGGACGAGAGGCGGTTTCGGCGACGCAACGTCTCGCAATTGAAGAAAGCCGACTGCGGATCCCGCTGTTGTTCGGGCTTGATGTGCTACATGGGCATCGCACAATCTTTCCGGCGCCGCTTGCCGAAACCGGCGCCTTTGATCCCGATCTCTGGACGCGCACCGCCCGCGCCGCCGCGCAGGAAGCTGCGGAAGACGGCGTCAGCCTCACCTTTGCGCCGATGCTCGATGTGTGCCGCGATCCGCGTTGGGGACGGCTGATCGAAGGCCCCGGCGAAGATCCGCATGTCGCCTCGATTTTCGCGCAAGCGAAGGTTAAGGGCTTTCAGGGCTGGGATCTGCGTCATCCCGGCGCTGTCGCCGCCACTGTAAAGCATTTTTGCGCCGGCGGCGCCGCAACCGCCGGACGCGACTATGCCGCGGCCGATGTTTCGGCCCGCCAGTTGCGCGAAATCTATCTGCCGCCGTTTCGCGCCGCCGTCATGGCGGGCTGTGCGGCGATTATGCCCGCCTTTAACAGCATCGACGGCCTGCCCATGACCGCGCATATCGCCTTGTTGCGCGATTATTTACGAAATGAGCTGGGCTTCGACGGCGTCGTGCTGAGCGATTATACGGCGATACAGGAACTGATCGAACATGGCGTCGCCGCCGATCGCGTAGAAGCGGCGGCGCTGGCGCTTAACGCAGGCGTTGATATGGATATGGTCAGCGACGCCTATCTGGAGAATTTACCCGATGCGCTGGCGCGCGGTCTGGTGAAACAAGAGCAAATCGACGCGGCCGTGCGACGCGTTCTGGCGCTCAAAGAAAAACTCGGGCTTTTCGACGAACCCTTCCGCATCGCAACTGTTGATGCACACAATCCGGAGGCTGCACACAATCTCGCCCGCGACAGCGCGCGTCGTTCGATCACGCTGCTGACCAATCATAATATGCTGCCGATCGGCGAAAACATGCGACGCATTGCGGTAATTGGTCCGCTTGCCGATGCGCACATGGAGATGCTGGGTTCATGGTCCGCCGCCGGACGCGCCGAAAACAGCGTTACGATTCTTGAAGGACTGAAAGCGGCGCTGCCGATGCACGACATTGTGCACACCGAAGGCGTCAGCCTTGCCTGGGACGATGACCGGGGCGTCGCCGAGGCCTGCGAACTGGCGCGCAGCGCCGATCTGGTGGTGCTGTGTCTGGGCGAAGCCGCCTATATGAGCGGCGAGGCCGCCTGCCGCGCCACGCCCGATCTGCCCGGCGCGCAACAGCAGCTTGCGGAAGCGGTCATCGCAACCGAAACGCCCTGCGTGATTGCGCTCACCTGCGGTCGCCCGCTGATGATCGGCGACCTCGCCGAACGCGCTGGCGCGCTTATCGCGACATGGTTTCTGGGCGATATGGCCGGCCACGCCATTGCCGATGTGCTGACCGGCGCCTTCAACCCCTGTGCGCGGCTGCCGATCACCTGGCCGCGCGCAACGGGACAGATACCGATTTTCTATGCGCAGCGCTCTTCGGGGCGGCCGCCCGACGAAACCAATCCCTTCACCAGCAAATATCTCGATACGCCCGTAACGCCGCTGTTTCCTTTTGGACACGGCCTTTCCTACGGCGCGGCGGCGCTGGAAAATTTGCGCCTCGATAAGGAAATATTTTTTGCAGATGAAAAGATCAGTGTCGCGATCGATGTCATTTGCTCGGGGAAATATGCCCGTCGCGAAACAATTTTCTTTTTTCTTCGCGATCCCGTCGCCAGCGTCGCGCGACCGGTGATGGAGTTGAAACACTGGCGTCAGATCGATCTTGCGCCGGGCGATCGCAAGACCATTTCCCTGACGCTTGGCGTCGAAGATTTTGTCTTCCCCGGCGTTGATCTGAAACCAACGGCCGAACCCGGCGCATTCGATCTTCTCGTCGGCTTCAGCGCCGCGCCGGAAGGATTACTGCGCGCCAGTCTACGCCGCGCCATGCGCCCGAACACCGCGTAACGGAGCCAGACATGCCCGAAACATGGTGGCGCAGCGGCGTGATCTATCAGATTTACCCACGCTCGTTTCAAGATACCAATGGCGATGGCGTCGGCGATCTTGAAGGCGTGCGGCAGCGTCTTGATTATCTTGTCTGGCTTGGCGTCGACGTCCTTTGGCTATCGCCCTTCTACCCTTCACCGATGAAAGACTTCGGCTATGATGTCGCCGATTATGGCAATGTCGATCCATTGTTTGGCGGCCTCGAAGATTTTGATCGGCTGCTCACTGAGGCGCATGAACGCGGGTTGAGGATCATTATCGATCTCGTGCCCAATCACACGTCCGATCAGCATCCGTGGTTTCTTGCCAGCCGTCACAGCCGCAGCGATCCCAAACGCGACTGGTATCTCTGGCGCGATCCGGCGCCAGGCGGCGGGCCGCCGAATAATTGGCTCAGTCATTTCGGCGGCTCCGGCTGGACATGGGATGAAGCGACGCAGCAATATTATTATCACGCCTTTTTGCGCGAACAGCCCGATCTCAACTGGCGCAACCCACAGGTGCGCGCGGCGATACATGAGATCATGCGTTTCTGGTTGCGGCGCGGCGTCGATGGTTTTCGCGTCGACGTCATTTCACACCTGATCAAGGACGATTTGTTTCGCGACAATCCGCCCAATCCCGATTGGCGCGGACATGGGCCGGACATTACGCGACTAACGCAACTTTATTCCGCCAATCGTCCGGAACTGCATGAGATCATCGGTGAACTGCGGCGCGTCATCGACGCATTCCCGGATCGCGTGTTAATCGGCGAGGTCTATCTGCCGATCGATCAGCTCGTCGCTTATTACGGCGCACAGAATGACGGGCTGCATTTCCCGTTTAATTTTCATTTGCTCCAGACGCCATGGCGCGCCGACGCGCTTGGCGCGCTGATTACGCGTTACGAGGCCGCGCTGCCGCTCGACGCCCAACCCAATTGGGTGCTCGGCAATCATGATCAACGCCGGGTTGCCGGCCGCCTCGGTGAAGCGCAGGCGCGCATCGCCGCCATGTTGCTGCTCACCCTGCGTGGCACGCCAACGCTCTATTACGGCGATGAGCTGGGCATTGGCGATATTATCATCCCCGAAGATCGCCAGCGCGATCCCTGGGGACGTCGTGAGGCCGCCTTTAACGTCAGCCGCGATCCGGCGCGCACGCCCATGCAATGGAATGACACGATATACGCTGGCTTCTCAACACATGAACCCTGGTTGCCGCTGACGGCGGATCATGCGCTGCGCAATGTCGCAACCCTGCGCAGCGACGCACACTCGATTCTCTCCCTGCATAAAAACCTGCTGGCGCTGAGGCGTCGCTGCAAGGCCCTGCACAGCGGCGACTGCCGCCCCCTCGACGCGCAGGAACAGATACTCGCCTATGAGCGTTACGATGATCGCGAACGCATTTTTATCTTACTAAATTTGGGCGCCGACCCCACCCATGTTCCGCTACCGGCAGACGGTCGCCTCCTGCTCTCGACACAGGGCGACCGGACAAATGACAGCATCGAAGGCGCTGTCCGCTTGCGTGGCGATGAAGGCGTCATCATCACCGCGTCGCCGTCTTCCTGACACAACGCGGCGAAATGCCTCACAGAAACAAAGCTGAAAGCCGGACCGATGCACATTTTCGCGTGGCGTCGCGCCAACCCGCCGATTTATACTCGGCGTCAAGACAATCGCCGCAGACCATAAAAGAGACCGACATGACCGAGACCATGAATCTCTCCGCCACGCCAGATGAATCGGGCGACGGACGTTATGTCCGCTTCTTTTCGCAGATCGGCATCGGCGATGTGCCGCTGGTTGGCGGCAAGAACGCTTCTCTGGGTGAAATGTATCAGGAATTGACGCCGCGCGGCATTCGCGTGCCGAATGGTTTCGCCGTCACGGCAGAAGCCTATCGCCACACACTCGATCAGGCCGGCGCCTGGACAGCGCTACATGCGGCGCTTGATGGTCTCGATCCAGATAATGTCGAGGATCTGGCGCGCCGGGCGGCGCGGGCGCGCGAAATCGTCTATACGGCTATGCCGCCGGCGGCGGTGGAGGCTGATATTCGCGCAGCGCTCGCGAAACTCACCGCCGAATATGGCGACGAACTCACCGTGGCCGTGCGCTCGTCTGCGACCGCCGAAGATTTGCCGAACGCAAGTTTCGCCGGCCAGCACGACACCTATCTCAACATTCGCGGCGAGGCGGCTGTCCTCGACGCTGTGCGTCATTGTTTTGCGAGCCTGTTCACCGATCGCGCCATCCGCTATCGGATCGACAATGGCTTTGATCATTTCAAGGTGTTTAATTCTGTCACCGTCATGAAAATGGCGCGCTCGGACCTCGCCGCTTCCGGCGTCATCTTCACCATCGACACCGAAACCGGTTTCGAGAATGTCGTTTTTCTCACCGGCGCCTATGGCCTTGGCGAGAATGTCGTGCAGGGCGCCGTCGATCCCGATGAATTTTATGTTTTCAAGCCCACCTATCGGCAGGGCAAGCGTGGCGTTCTGAAACGGACGCTTGGCGCCAAAAAAATCAAGATGATCTTCGCCGAAAAGGGGCGCGAGACGACGCGCAATATTCCGACCGACCAGAAGGAACGTGAGAAATATTGCATCACGGATGAAGAAGCGCTGACGCTCGCTGGTCAGGCGATCACGATTGAAGAGCATTACAGCGCAAGGGCCGGAACCCATCGCCCGATGGATATTGAATGGGCGAAGGATGGCGTGGATGGCCAGCTCTACATCGTTCAGGCGCGACCAGAGACTGTCGCCTCGCGTCGCGATCGCAATGTCGTCAAGGAATATCGGATCAGCCAACACGGACCGGTCATTGTTGAAGGCCGCGCCGTTGGCGAAAAGGTCGTGAGCGGTCGCGCCCGGGTGATCGAACATCTCAGCGAACTGTCGAGCTTCGTTCCGGGGGAAATTCTTGTCGCCGACACCACCTCGCCGGATTGGGGAACGGTGATGAAAGTCGCCGCCGCCATCGTCACCAATCGTGGCGGACGGACCTGTCACGCCGCGATTGTCGCGCGCGAACTTGGCATCCCCGCTATTGTCGGCACCGACAAGGCGACCCGCGCGATCAAGACTGGCGAGATGCTTTCGGTGAGTTGCGCCGAGGGCGACGTCGGCCATGTCTATGCCGGCGATATTGAATTTGAGGTGGAAAAAACCAGCCTCACCCACATGCCAAAGCCCGCGACGCATGTGATGATGAATGTCGGCAATCCCGATCTGGCCTTTAGCCTCGCTGCGCTGCCCTGCGACGGCGTTGGCCTGGCGCGCATGGAGTTCATCATCGCCGAGTCGATCAAGGCGCATCCGATGGCGCTGGTGCATCCCGAGCGTCTGAACGATACTGAGCGCGCCGCGATTGAACAGCTCACCGCGCAGGATCGCAGTCCGACGGATTACTTTGTTCGGCGTCTGTCGGAAGGCGTCGCCGCCATCGCCGCCGCTTTTTATCCCAAACCGGTGATTGTCCGCATGTCGGACTTCAAGAGCAATGAATATGCAAGCCTTCTGGGCGGACGCGTTTTTGAGGGCGATGAAGAAAATCCGATGATCGGCTTTCGCGGCGCGTCTCGCTACACGCACCCGGCCTATCGCGAAGGATTCGCGCTTGAATGCGCCGCGATGAGACGCGTGCGCGAAGAACTGGGACTCACCAACGTCAAGCTGATGATCCCCTTCTGCCGCCGCGTTGACGAGGCGCAGCGCGTAATCGCCTATATGCAAAAACAGGGACTGACGCGCGGCGAGAATGGGCTCGAAATCTACGTCATGTGCGAGATTCCTAATAATGTCATTCTGATCGATGAATTCGCCAAGCATTTCGACGGCTTCTCGATCGGCTCGAATGACCTCACCCAATTGACGCTGGGCGTTGACCGCGATTCGGAAATCGTCGCTTTTGATTTCGACGAGCGCGATGAAGGCGTCAAAACCATGATTAAACTCGCCATCGAAGGCGCAAAGCGCAATGGGCGCCACATCGGCATTTGCGGACAGGCGCCTTCGGACTATCCCGAGATGGCCGAATTCCTCGTGCGGCTGGGCATCGACTCCATCAGCCTCAATCCGGATACGGTTCTGCGCACAACGCCGCGCATTGTCGCGCTGGAGCGTCAATTGGGCCGCGCACGCGCCGACTGAAGCAAGCGACCGCGCCCTTAGCCCGTTGCGAAAACCGGGTCGGGATCACCGGTCCCGCGCAGCAGCGCATCGATGACGTCATCGTCGACGCCCGCAAGCGTCGCCGGCGTCCAGCGTGGATTCTTATCGCGGTCGATAATCGCCGCGCGTATGCCTTCATAAAGATCATGGCCTGCAAGAAGACTGCAGGCGGCGCGATATTCATTGATGAGTTCATCTTCGAGCCGCGCCGCCCTACGCGCCAGCGTCAGCAGACGACGCGTCAGCTTGAGGCTGGTGGGAGAGGCGCTCAATAGCCGCGCGCAGGCCTCTTCCGCGAAAACGCCGCCGCTCTTCCGCAAGACATCGATGCTTATCTCGACGTTTTCAGTCTCAAACGCATGCGATAACAGATTTTCCTGCTTAATCAGCATCGCCGGCGGCGCGGACGTCTGTGCCGCCGCGAGGATCGCAGAAACATCATCCGCAGTCGTCGCTTGCGACAGGCGCTGCGTCAGATCGGAGATGGTCGTCGGATCAACACAATAATCCGCGAGCCCGAGATGCATGAGATCGCCGGCGCCGATGCTTGCGCCGCTTAGCGCCAGGTATACGCCTGCCGCGCCGCGGCGCCCGAGCAGCCATGCGCCGCCGGTATCGGGCAAGAAACCGATTTGCGTTTCCGGCATCGCGAAGCGTGTGCGCGGCGTAACAATCCGGTAACGGCCATGCGCGGAGACGCCGACGCCGCCGCCCATCACGAGTCCATCCATCAAAACGATATAGGGTTTGGATAATGACGCGATGCGCGCGTTCAGCGAATATTCGATACGCCAAAACTGCTTGTAATAATCCGGCGCGCTGTCGCGCCGCTCATAAAGCATTCGAATATCGCCGCCGGCGCAAAAGCCGCGGTCGCCGGCGCCATCGGCGTAAATGGCGATAATTTCCGGGTCGGCGCTAAAACTGTCGAGCGCCGCATCAAGGGCGCGCAGCATCTCCAGCGTCAACGCATTGAGCGCCGCCGGCCGGTTCAGCCTGATGCGTCCGAGCCGTCCCTCTCGCCAAACCAGAAGATGATCCGTCATTCTCCCCGCGCCGCTGTGGCGGATGATAGCGGATCGCGGGACGAAGATCGCCGCCCCCAATGGGAGCGCTGAGGCGTCAGCGCGACAACTCACGGCGCGGGCGACTGGCGCCTTTCATGCATCGCCAGCCCCGATCTAATCAGCACAATGCGTTGCAGCAATTTTTCCATAAAAAATGCTGCACTTGCGAAGATTTCAAAGAATGTTAAAATAACATCGTATTCAGCACAGGCGATTCCGACATGAAAGCCGACGACTGTCCCTTCCGCTGCAGCGCACTCGCGCAATTTGGCCTGAATACCGACATCCCGCGGCTTGCCCGGTCTCGTCGGCACGACATGCTCCATGTCACCTATCTGCGCGCTTGCGGCGGGGCCACCCGTGAAGATTTGTGCCAGATTTTGATCAAGGACATTCATGAGGCGATGCGGCTGGACGCGCGCCCCCTCGCCGCCGATCTGCTGGTCGTTCTCGGCATGGTCGTCTGCGACTGCGACCACGCCGCCAGCTGCTCTTCGACAGAAGAAGTGATCGCCTTCACGCCGGCGCGCGCCGCGTCCCCCATAGGCGACAGGGCCGCCTGATCTCCAGACGAAAATCGACGCCGCTTACTTCTTGCCGGCGTTCTTGCCCAGCCATGCCGCCATCTGGGGATCGTCGAGCCCGCCGGTGACCGTCGTGCGCACGCCGTCGGGCGCGACCAACGCCGTAAAGGGCAACTCGCCGCGCCAGTTGCGATCAACCTCGAAGTAGAGCTTTTCAACGAAACTATCCGCGAAAGCGTAATGCGACGCAGTCGCCAGGCCAGCTTTCTCCATCCGCATGGCGGCGCGATCACGCTCTTCCTCATCATCGGTGTCGATGAACAGAATATCGACATCATTATGCGCGCCGATCAGCTTCTCCCATTGCGGCAGTTCGGCGACGCAGGCCGGACAGGTCACCGACCAGAAATGAATGATCAACGGTCGTCCGGCATGCGCCTTGACCAGCGTCTCGTAATCGCCGCGTCCGTAAGGCTTGAAATCCAGCGCCAGCGCGCCGCCGCAGACAAGCAGAAACGCGGCGGCGGCAATGCCGTAACGGACGATGTTTCGTCTGACGCTCATTTTACCGACGCGCTTTTTTCATCGCGCGGCAGAGCGATCAGACGATAGCCTTCCTTATGCGACACCCATGAAAGATAACCCGCCCCCTTATGGGCGACGAGCTGCGGATTGTCAGACGCATCGGCGGCAGTCGCCAGAACATGCGGCGCGCTCCAGCTCTTGCCGCCATCGCGCGACATCTGCATCGGGATGCTCGTCGTGGTTCCATCGAATTCTTTCCAGACGCGATAGAGACGATCCTTGACCGCGAGCAGCGCCGCAAAGGCGGGCGCGCGCGCGTCGTCACCGATCTTCTGCGGCGCAGAAAAGCTTTTGCCGCCATCGCGGCTCGACGCATAAAACACGCCCTGACGGTTCTTGCCCTTGGTGAACCAGGCGACATGCCAGACGCCGGCGTGATCGATCGCCAATCCAGGTCCCTGATGCGGGCAAGAATTGATCGCCCAATTATCGTCGCTGACGCGTCCGCCGGTCAGAGATGCACCATCGGCGGAAAGTTTCGCCGCGTAATGATCGCGCACGCCGTCATCGAACACCTGACGCCACGCGAACACGGGCAGACCATCGCGATCCAGCGCCGCTGACATTTTACAGCATTCGCAGGCGTGATCCATCAGGATCGACTTGCCCTTGAAGGTCGCCCCGCCATCATCCGACCAGCCAAAGGCGACGCCGCTGCCGGCAAATTCGTGGCCTTCCGCCTTGGCTTTCTGCGCATGGGTTTTGTCGAGCCATCCCGCATAAATGCGGCCTTTGGGCGAAACCACCCAGGCGTCGAAACGCTGGCCGCCATCGGCAAGCATCGCCTGCGGCGTTGAGAATGTTTTGCCGCCGTCGATCGAACGCGCAGTGAAGATCGTGCCGATCATCTGCTTGTCGGGACGCGTCGTGTAACTGACCAGCAAGGCGCCGTCATTGAGCGCGACAATCTTCGGACGCGCATCGCCATGCGCATCGATCACGCCGGTCTCGGCAATATTGGCGACGGCGACAGGCGACGCAAAGCTTTTGCCGCCATCGACGGAAGACGCGGCGTAAACCGTCTTGCCGACCGAGAACGCGACCCACAGCCGGCCTTTTTTATCGAAGGCCGGAAAAACGGTCATGGCGCATTCGGGCCGAGCGTCCGAACAGGCCGGCGCTGCATGTTTCATCGCGGGCTTCGCTGCGCCTTCGGCGACGGTGGATGTCGCATGTTCCTGCGCGTGTGCGCCGCTCGCGCCCAGCAGGGCGGCGACAAGAACAAGGCCAATGTGTTTCATGCGCGTCATGGCGTCGTCTCCCTTACGCCGGATGTCTACGAGCTAGGGCCGCGCCGGCGCGGCGGGCGCTGTTTTTGGCGCGACGCCAGACGCCGCCGGCGATGGCGCTGGCGACAATGCAGGCGCAGCTTCTTCAGGCTCCGATTTATGGAATTTAAATGTCTGACCGACATCCATAGAGCCGCCGGGCGGCGGCGGCGCGGCGACAGCGCCGAGTATTTGCTTCACAACATCGGCCAGCGCCGGGCTGGTTGTTTTATCGATGACGACTTTATCAATCCGGCCTGTCGCGTTGACGTGAAAACTCGCCGTCACTTCGCCATCGCCGAGCGTGTTTTCGGCCGGCGTGTGTTTTGCAATTTCGCTGTAAAGCGCGCCGAGAAATTTGCTTTCGGACACAACCGGCGCGGCGGGAGCCGCAGGAGTTGACGTCGGTGCGCGCGTTGACGGCGCAGCCGGCGGCTTTGCGGCCGTAGCCGGCGGCGTGGCGACGCCTGTCGTGGGCGCCGGCGTCTGCGCATTCGCGACGCCGGTAAAAGCCAAAACGGTTGCGTATGACGCTAATCGGACAAGCAGAGCCATCGCTCTTCTCC
>JALRFG010000003.1:0-6833 GCA_023253795.1 Methylocystis sp. | reverse complement strand
GAAAAAACGCGCCGGAGACGAAGCGTCGCCGGCGCATGCGTTTAGTGGAACGAAAAGCTCTGGCTCACAAAGGCGGAGCTGCAACCACCGGAGCCGCGCGATGACGACACGATGCGCCGCGCCAGCGCCGCATGCGCCGGCGTCGAGCCCGAAGCCGTAACGCCCGACAATCCGCCGCCCGGGTTCACATGGAACGAGACGGTTGCGTGACCGGGGCCAAGGTTCGTCGATCCCGGCGTGTGTCGGCGCAGATCGGCGGCGACATGCGCAAGACAGGCCGATTGCGAAATGCCTGAGCCCTTGGAGCTGCCATCGGGCGCGCCCGCATGTCGCTTGGCCTGCGCTTCGCGCGCCTGCTGGGCATTCTGCGTCTCAGTGGGCTCGACCTTCTTCTCGACCTGCTCTTCCTTTTGCATGGCCGGCAATTGCGGCGCATCAGGAGACATGACCTCCGGCGGCGGCAGCGCCAGCTCCGGCTCCTCGACGACCTCCGGCGGCGGCGTATCTTCGGCGGCGGCGACTTCCTCAGCCTCGAAGAAATCGCCTTCCTGCACGAGATCCATGGTCAGAGAGTCAAGCGCGATCACATCGGGCTTGGCCCAGGTTATGAACGCGGCGAATACGCCGACATGCGCCAGAACGACAATCGCATAGGTGATCGCCCGCACCCGCGCCGACACGATGGGCGGCGGCCCGGCGGGCGGCTCGGTCTGTCGTTGCGTCACGCCGCGGGACATGGATGAATTCGCGGCGACGTCCGTCATTTCGCCGTCCCTCCCGCTTTCGCCGCACCCGTTTTGCTGCGGGAGTTGGTCATGATGGCGATATGGGTGATGCCATTGGTGGCGAGACGATCCATCATCGACACCACATCGCCATAGGCGGCTTCGGTGTCGCCGCGCACATGCACGACGCGGCTGTTGTCGCCGCCCATCATGGCGTGAATGCCGTCGATGAGAGATTCCGGCGACACTTCATCGGCGCCGAGCGAAACCTTGCCATCCTTGCCAACGGTGACGACGATCGGGTCTTTCTGATTTATCGGCGCAGCAGCGCTGGCCTGCGGCAGGTTGACCTTAACGCCCTTGGCCAGCAGCGGCGCCGTGACCATGAAGATGATCAGCAGCACCAGCATGACGTCGACGAGCGGCGTCACATTGATGTCGGCGAGAGGCTGATAAAGATCGTTGCCCTTTTTGAAGCGAGCGGGGAGCGCCATTATGCGGCCTCCTTATGCGAACGAACCTTGGCGCTGGCGCCGCTGGTCATGCGCAGCGCTTCGTCTTCAATGTAATGGGCGACTTCCTGACCCAGCTTCGAGAAGGAGGAACCGATGCGGTTATAGCCGATCGACGCCGGAATGGCGGCTGCGAGGCCATAGGCGGTGGCGGCGAGCGCCTCGGCGATGCCGAGCGCAACGACGGCGAGGCTGGTGTCCTGCGACTGGGCGATGCCGGCGACCAGCGCGTGGTAGATGCCCCAGACCGTGCCGAACAGACCGATAAAGGGCGCGACCGACGAGATGACCGCCAGATTGGGCAGGCCGCCCTCGGCCTTGGTCAGGAACTCGCGAGCCGTGCGGCTCATATATTCGGCGATGCGCTCGCGCTTTTCGCCATTCGACTCATCCGGCAGATCAAGCGCGTAAGCTTCGCGACCGGCTTCCGACACCGGCTCCAGCACATCGACGGGGCCGCCGGCGCGCGCGGATCTGGTGGCCTTGCTGATGCGATTAACGGCGACGACGCCCTCGACGATCAAGACCCAGGTCCAGACCGAAGCCATCAGAAGAAGCGCCATGACGAATTTGCCGACCGGGCCGGCGTTGAGGAACATGGCGAGAGGCGAAAGCGATGTATGATCCATGACGTGAACTCATTGCTCTTGCAGGCGCGCAAGGAGGGCCTGCTTGTGTTTGAACGGATGATTGGTTTTCGTGCCGCGCGCGCAGAGATTCTGCGACAACTTCTGCGGAATTAAATCTTGAACGCCTGGCTCAGACGGGCGGCGCCCGGGCCCCGTTTGCGGCGCCCGATAACAGAAACTTCGGGACGCTGGCGCCGGAAGCGGCGTAAAACGCCATTGCGCCAGTCTCGGCGGATGGCCTGGCGAAAAATGATGTCCGCGGGGTCAACGCCACATCGCCCACCCCGCCAAACAGGCAGCATTCCGGACAATGGCTGGCGTGACCCGTCTGTTTGACAGGCGCGCCGGGCGACGCCGTGGCGGCGCTCGCAAGATGGTCACAGGGGACTGAAACGCCGGCGACTGCGGCCGACGCCCGCGCAGACGGAGCGGAAAGCACGAAACCGCCAAAAACCGCTGCAACGGCGACAAGAACAATCGCCGCACGCAACCGGAACAAAATGGCGCGAATTTGTGACATAAGAAAACCTTAACGGAAATTTTACGGTCTGACAACGCAACCCATATTGGAATGTTTCGATATTTGGCGGCGTAGCGGGTTGCTTTGCTGGCAATCCGCAAAGATGGTTAATGTGTCGCGCGCTGATGCGCGCCAGCCGCCGGCGGGCCAGAGATCGACCCGCGCACGCCGATACACGCCGGGCTGTCGTCTAATGCGCCAGCCCCTTGATGATCGCCTCGACGGTTTTCTTGGCGTCGCCGAACAGCATCATCGTATTGGGACGGAAGAACAGCTCGTTCTCGACTCCGGCGTAGCCGGATCCCATGCCGCGCTTGAGGAAGAGCACCGTTTTGGCTTTCTCGACGTCAAGGATCGGCATGCCGTAGATAGCCGAGCCCTTGTCGGTCTTCGCCGCCGGATTGGTCACGTCATTGGCGCCGATGACAAAGGCCACATCCGCCTGTCCGAATTCGGCGTTGATGTCCTCAAGCTCGAAAACTTCATCATAGGGAACATTCGCCTCGGCGAGCAGGACATTCATGTGGCCGGGCATACGCCCCGCAACCGGATGGATGGCGTATTTGACCTCTACGCCTTCCTTCTTCAGCAGATCGGCCATCTCGCGCAGCGCATGCTGCGCCTGCGCCACCGCCATGCCGTAGCCGGGCACGATGATCACCTTGCCGGCGTTCTGCATGATATAGGCGGCGTCTTCCGCCGAGCCCTGCCTGACGTTGCGGCTTTCCTTCGCGCCGGCGGCGCTGGTCGTCTCGCCGCCAAAGCCGCCGAGAATGACCGAAACGAAACTGCGATTCATGCCCTTGCACATGATGTAGGACAAGATCGCGCCCGAAGAGCCGACCAGCGCGCCGGTGATGATCAGCGCGAGATTGCCGAGCGTGAAGCCAATGCCCGCCGCCGCCCAACCCGAATAGGAGTTGAGCATCGACACCACGACCGGCATATCGGCGCCGCCGATTGGAATGATCAGCGTGACGCCCAGCGCGAAAGAAACCAGCACCAGCAGCAACAGCCACAAGCCGCTTTCGCTGGCGACGAACAACGCGATCAAAACAACCAGCGACAGTCCGAGGCCAATATTGATCATATGCCGGTTCGGCAGCAGGATCGGCTTGCCGCTCATGCGTTCGGAAAGTTTTAGAAAGGCGATGATCGAGCCGGTGAAAGTGATCGCGCCGATCGCCGCGCCGAGCGACATTTCAACCAGACTGCCGCCCTCGATTTCGCCCGGCGCGCCAATGCCGAACGCCTGCGGCGCGAAAAATGTGCTGGCCGCCACCAGCACGGCGGAAAGCCCGACAAGCGAATGGAAGAAGGCCACCAGCTCGGGCATCTTCGTCATTTCGATGCGCGCAGCGAGAAACGCGCCGGCGCCGCCGCCAATCGCCACGCCCAGCAGGATCAGCGCGAACCCGAAAAACGGCGGCAGATGCAGCAACAGAGTCGTCGCCACAGCGACGGCCATGCCGATCATGCCATAGCGATTGCCGTCGCGCGCCGTCGCCGGCGACGACAGACCACGCAACGCCAGAATGAATAAAACGCCGGCGGCGAGATAGAGAATGGCTGCGAGATTCGCGCTCATAGCGATCAGCCTTTCTTTTTATACATGGCGAGCATGCGCTGCGTGACGAGGAAGCCGCCAAATATGTTCACACAGGCAAGAATGAGCGCAATGAAACCAAACCAGCGCGCCCAGCCCGCGCCGCCGTCTGGCGCCGAAGCGACATCGACTCCAGTGGAAAGCAATGCGCCGACGACAATGACGGAGGAGATGGCGTTGGTCACCGACATCAGCGGCGTATGCAGCGCCGGCGTCACCGACCAGACGACGTAATAACCGACGAACACCGCCAGCGCGAAGATCGCCAGACGAAAAACGAAAGGATCGATGGCGCCGCCGCCAAGGCCATGCGCCGACGCCGCCGCAGCCGTATGCGCGATCTGATCGGAAAAATGCTGCGCCTGATCGGCGAGACGGCGCGCCGCTTCGGCGGTGGAATGCGCTTGTTCGAGCAATTGCTGGGCAGAGTCGGTCATCTGTCACCCTTTCCCTTTATCTAAACGTCGCTCGGTCTAAACGCCGCTCGGCGGTTTATTGCGCAAAACGCGGATCGATCACGGCGCCGTCGCGCGTCAGCGCGGTCGCCTTGACAAGTTCATCGTCCCAATTGATCGAAAATTGTTTCGTTTCTTTCGCAATCATCGTCTCGATGAAAGCGAGCAGGTTTTTTGCGTAGAGGCTCGACGCCGTCGACGCCATGCGTCCGGCGAGATTAAGCGCACCAACAATTTTGACGCCATCTTCGACAATGGTTTCGCCGGGGCGGGTCAAGGCGCAATTGCCGCCGCGTTCGGCGGCGAGATCGACGATCACCGAACCGGCGCGCATCGATCGCACCATTTCGGCGGAAACAAGTTTCGGCGCCGGACGCCCGGGGATCAGCGCGGTGGTGATCACCACATCCTGTTTGGCGATGTGAGACGCCGTCAGTTCGGCCTGCGCTTTTTGATATTCCGGCGACATTTCCTTGGCGTAGCCGCCGGCGGTCTGCGCCTGCTGGAACTCCTCGTTTTCAACGGCGAGAAATTTTGCGCCCAGCGACTCGACCTGTTCTTTTGTGGCCGGCCGCACATCGGTGGCGGTGACGATCGCGCCAAGACGACGCGCTGTCGCGATCGCCTGCAGACCGGCGACGCCGACGCCCATGATGAAAACCTTCGCCGCCGGCACCGTGCCCGCCGCCGTCATCATCATCGGAAAGGATCGACCATATTCGGCCGCCGCGTCGATCACCGAACGATAGCCGGCCAGATTGGCCTGCGAGGATAAAACATCCATCGATTGCGCGCGGGTGATGCGCGGCATCAGCTCCATGGCGAAGGCGATGGCGCCGGTGTGCGCGAGTTCGGTCAGCGCGGCGGCATTGCCGAAGGGATCCATGATGGCGAAAACGGCGAGGTTTTGTTTCGCGCCGGCAAGTTCGGTCGCCGATGGCCGGCGTACGCGCAAAGCGATGTCTGCGTCGGCAAGCGCCTGCGCCGCGCCGGCGTCAATGCGCGCGCCTGCGGCGGCGTAATCCGCATCTGAGATATTGGAGGCGCGACCAGCGCCGGCCTGAACGGCAACCTCGGCGCCGAGACTAATAAATTTCTTGACGGTTTCGGGCGTCGCCGCAACACGCGGCTCGGCGGCCTCCGTTTCGGCCAATACGGCGATGCGCATGACGAACTCCGGTTAGAGAAACCGCCGTCCGTCAGGAGGAGCCCCCCGACGGCGTGGCGCGAGGGGCTCAATAATTATCGTGCGAAGATCAGGTAGAGTAAGGCCAGCGTCACCGCCGAGAAACCTGCCGAGAATTTCAGCAGCCAGATAAAACCATTGTAGGTTTTGACATGTTCGGCCCAGTCTGCGCCGCCCGACGCCGACCCGCTATTGCCCGCCATCGCGATCTCCTGAATGTGTTGACGCCGCGACGATCATCGCCGCGCGTGAAACAGAAAATAAACGAGGCGGGCGGGGACCGCAACGACCACGACCCGCGCGTTTTCGTCGCTGCATATCTGACGCAGACTTCGCAGACACGGGACGACAAAAGGAAAAGGCCCCGGAAACCGGGGCCTTCGCCAATTCTTTGCAAGATCGAACCGGACCTTAGAAGTCCATGCCGCCCATGCCGCCCATGCCGCCGCCCGGCATCGCGGGGGCTTCCTTCTTGGGCTGCTCGGTGATCGTCGCCTCGGTGGTGATGATCAGGCCGGCGATGGACGCAGCGTCCTGAAGCGCGGTGCGCACGACCTTGGTCGGGTCGATGATGCCGAGCTTCACGAGATCGCCGAACTCGCCCTTCTGAGCGTCGAAGCCGAAGGCGTAATCCGCCGACTCGAGCAGCTTACCGACCACGACGGCGCCGTCGCCACCAGCGTTGTCGACGATCTGGCGCGCCGGAGCCTGAATGGCCTTGCGCACGATCTCGACGCCGGTCTGCTGATCGGAGTTGCCGACCTTGAGGCCCGCGAGCGCCTTGATGGCGCGCAGCAGCGCCACGCCGCCGCCCGGCGACACGCCTTCCTCGACCGCCGCGCGGGTGGCGTTGAGGGCGTCGTCGACGCGATCCTTCTTCTCCTTGACCTCGACCTCGGTCGCGCCGCCGACGCGGATCACCGCGACGCCGCCCGCGAGCTTGGCGAGACGCTCCTGGAGCTTCTCACGGTCGTAGTCGGAGGTCGTCTCCTCGATCTGACCCTTGATCTGGGCGATGCGGGCTTCGATGTCCTTCTTGTCGCCGGCGCCGTCGATGATCGTGGTGTTCTCCTTCTCGATGCGCACGCGCTTGGCGCGGCCGAGCATGGCGAGCGTCACGTTCTCCAGCTTGATGCCGAGATCTTCGGCGATCATCTGGCCGCCGGTGAGGATGGCGATGTCTTCGAGCATGGCTTTGCG
>JALRFG010000039.1 GCA_023253795.1 Methylocystis sp. | reverse complement strand
GATACAGCAGTTCCCCTGCCCCCTCGACCGTGGCGCGCGCCAGACGTTCCGCCAGCGCCGCCGGCAATCCCGCCTCGACGCCGGCGGCGGCCAGCGCCTCGACAAGATAAAACACATAGGCCGGGCCAGAGCCGGAGACGGCGGTCAAGGCGTCGATCTGGGCTTCGTCGTCCAGCCATTCGACCTGACCAATGGCGGCCAGCAGCGCATTGGCGCGCGCCTGCCGCGCCGCGCCGGTCGCCGGGCTGGCGAAAGCGCCGGTGATCCCCCGCCCGACGGCGGCCGGCGTATTGGGCATGGCGCGGACAATGGCCGGCGAGGCCGGCAGCCGGGCGGAAAGGTCGGCGATCCGCTTGCCGGCGAGAATCGAGACGACCAGCGTCTCCGGTCCAACGAACGGCGTCGCCGCCGCAGCGCCGGCGTCCAGCATCTGCGGCTTGATGGCGAGCACGACAGCGGCGCGGGGCGCGCCCGCTTCCGGCGTCGCGTGTAACGGAAAGCCGCGCTCGGCGCAGAGTTCGCGCAATTGCGGTGAGGGATTGGGTTCGATCACGACGACGCTGTCGCCGGAGAGGCCGCCAGTCGCCCAGCCCTGCAGCATGGCGAAGCCCATATTGCCGGCGCCGATGAGCGCCAGCGTGGTTCCGGCAAGTGGCCCAGATCCGGCGTTCACGCCGCTCACGCTTCGCCTCGCGTTTCGAAATTCGCGGTCTCCAGCGCATCACGCGCCGATTTGCCGGCCCAGAGAACAAACTGGAACGCCTGATAATGACGCTCACAGGCTTTCAGCGCGTGATCGAGCAGCGCCGTGCATTGCGGGGCCGACGGCTGTGCGCCGCCCGACAGCAGCAACCCGTGACGGTGCATGACGACGCCTTCCTTCGGCCAGAAGTCGAAATGGCCTACCCACATTTGTTCGTTGATTGCGCCAACCAGGGCCACCACCTCGGCGCGACGGCGCTCCGGCGCCTTTAGATCGAAGGCGCAGCTGATGTGGAGAGTTTCAATATCGGGCAGCCAGGTGAAGGCGACGTGATATTCCGTCCAGGCGCCGCCGACGACGATGGAAATTTCGTCCTCGTCCTCACGATCGAAGGACCAGTCATTGGAGGCGGCCAGTTGCTCGACGATATCCACCGGATGCTCGGCGCGCTCAAATTGTTTTTCAGATGCGATTAGCATGAGCCAACCTTTATTGGACGTCAGCAAGACGCTTCGACGACAAGCAACAAAGACGCATCACGAAAAAAGGACGGCGACCCTTTAAGCGCTTCCCTGTTTGCGGACGACGCAAAACAAGCCGCGCAAGATCGAATCATCCTGCGTCTTCACTATACTCGAAACTTTTTGGAACGCATGACGGCGTCAACGCGATGACGCTGCGTCACGAAAGCGAAAATGTTGGATTCGGCGCGTGGCGTCCATGGCCACAATGATTCTTCCACAGCAATCGCCTGTGGCCGACTCAACATTCAGCGCTGGACGCAACTTGCCTTTATCGACGGAGTCGGAACGACACAGAAACAATCGATTCGAAAAACCGCATAAAACGCTTGGAAATCCCGCCGCCCCGGACGCGGCGGGATCATCGAACAAACAGCATTTGACGCCGCGCTTAAGGCTGCATCACCACCGGCGAGCCGACGCTGACGCGATCGTAAAGATCCGCCACATCCTCATTCAGCATGCGGATGCAGCCATAGGAAGCCGCCGTGCCGATAGAAGAGCGCATCTTCCGCGTGGTGCCATGAATGGCGATTTCGCCACGATCCAGCAACATGGCGCGCGTTCCCATCGGATTGCGCGGCGAGCCGCCGGGAATCAGATTGGGCAATTCGGGATGATCGGCTTTGACCACGGCCGGCGGCGTCCAGTCGGGATTCACATATTTCGCGCCAATTGAGGCGACGCCGGACCACTCTTTGCCGCGCCGGGGCACCGCCACCGGATAGCTGATGGCGACGCCATTGCCGACCACCAGATAAAGCCGACGCTGATGCGCGCTGATGACGATGGTGCCGGGCTGCACATTCGGCGCAAAGGCCACCATATTGCGCGCCGCCGCAGATTGCGGAAACACAAACAAACCGAGCGCCGCCACGGCGCCCAAAACGCAGGAGGAGAGAAGCGAAGGACGCATGGGAGACACCTCAGGTTCACGGATGAATCGACAGTGTTGAATGTGCGCAATCCTAGCTTTCGCCATAATTTTGTCGAAGCAATACCGCTTTCTCCACAGGCGCAAACATCAGCTTTTTTATACCTGTTACAATCTTGCAACAGTCGGTCGCAACGCTGTGGAGTCGCAAATACGTCGCGGTCATTGATCTGAATGTGCTAAAGCAGAGCCATCGTCGTTCGTCAGGAAAAGGCATGTCTGCGCCCTCCTCTACGCCCTCCACGCCGCCCCGCATCTTTGATCGCGCGCTGTTGCAGCGGCGGATCAAGAAAGCGCGCGCAGGCGCCGCGCCCGACTTTCTGCTCGCCCGCGCCGCCGACGATTTGCTCGACCGCCTGCAAACCGTGATGCGTCCCTTTCCCCGCGCGCTCGATCTCGGCGCGCCGGCGGATCATTTTGCACGCGCCATCATCGCCAGTGGACGCGCAGAGCCGCTGAGCGCAGGGCGTTTCGGCGGCGCGGTGATCGCCGATGAAGAGGCGCTGCCCTTCGCTCCGGCATCTTTCGATCTCGTCGTCAGCGGCATGGCGCTGCAATGGGTCAATGATTTGCCCGGCGTCTTCGCGCAGGTGCGGCGGATTCTTGCGCCCGATGGGCTGTTCATCGCCTGCCTGCCCGGCGGCTCAAGCCTTGTCGAATTGCGCGCGGCGCTGGCGCAGGCCGAGGAAGAAATCCTCGGCGGCGCCAGTCCGCGCGTTTCACCTTTTGTCGATGTGCGCGATATGGGCGCCCTGCTGCAACGCGCCGGTTTCGCCCTGCCCGTCTCTGATATCGACAGCTTTACCCTGCGCTATGACTCGCTCTTCGCCCTGATGGCCGATGTGCGCGCCATGGGCGCCGCCAATGTTCTGACGCAACGCGCCAAAAAACCCTTGCGGCGCGATGTGCTGATGCGCGCGGCGCAGATTTACGCAGAGCGTTTCAGCGATCCGGACGGGCGCGTGCGCGCGAGTTTCGAAATCGTGTGGTTCTCCGGCTGGGCGCCGCACGAGAGCCAGCAAAAACCGGTTCAGCCCGGCTCCGCCACGGCGCGTCTGGAAGACGCGATCAAGGGCTGCAATTCATAACGAATATCGACAATTATTATTTTTTACGTATCACATAAATATTCTCGCCGATCGTCATGGAACGTCGATCTCGAACCGCCGGGTTTCGATGGGCGCCGGCTCCCATGGACGCTGATAGACAAGCTGAAAAATCGCGTGGCCCCGCGCATTGGCGCGCAGGCGCCAGCTATGCCGCCCCGGCGCCCCCGGCATAGAAGCGCCGCGCTTATGCCCCTGATCGACAATGGCGAGAATGGAGAGATTATCGCTCCCCTCCTGATCGATTTTCCATGTGTATCCCGTCGAGGGATTCTCCGGCAGGACAATCGTCTTGCTGTGTCCGAGAGCAAGCGTGATCGCATCCGCTCCCTGAGCGTTTACGCAAAGCGTCAAGAACATGGCGGCGACGGAGATTGGAACAAACATTCTCATGACGTCTGTCTCTGCGTGGTTGGTGGTTGATTGATGAGCGCGGCGATCTGGCGCGCCGCAACGACGGCGCCGTTTTCCGCTGCGATATGGTCCGCGACCTCCCACGCTTTTTGCGCCAGAGAAACATCGCCAAGAAGCGTGACCAATTCCCGTGTCAGGATATCCGCCGTCACCGTGGCGTGATCGAGCTTGCGCGCGACGCCAAGACGCGTCAGCCGCGCGGCGTTATCGAACTGATCGCCGAGGAAAGGCATGATCAATTGCGTAAGGCCAGCGCGTAACGCCTGTCCCGTGGTGCCGGCGCCGCCATGATGCAGGATCGCGCAGGCGCGCGGAAACACCTGCGAATGCGGCGCATAGGCCGCGATATGAACATCGCCGGGGATGGTCGCACGCAAAGCGGCGACATCGTCCTCATTCGCCAGCAGCAACGCCCGGCACCCAACCCGTTGCGCCGCCTCGGCGACATGGCGGTAATATGTATCGCGCTGGCGCGCAACGAAGCTGCCAAGCGTAAAAACCAGCGGCGGCGCGCCGGCGGCGAGAAAGGCCTCGATCTCTGGATCAAGGGTCTCCGCGCCGAGAAATCTGTCGTGAAACGTATGACCGGCGATCGACAGTTTTTCCCAATGATCGCTGTGCGACGACAGCATCGGGCTGAACAGGCCAATCACCGCAATGCTGGAGTCCAGCCCGAGCAACAGGTCGAGTCCCCGGCGATGCGGCAAACCCAATTCGCGCCGCAATCGCGACAACGGACGCGCCGACAAGCCGATGGCATTGGCCAGCATCCATAGCAACAGACGATTATAGCTGCGTCCGATCTCTCCCTTTGGCGCGCGCCAGAAAGGCAGAGGATTGCCTAAGGGCGGATCATCCGGCGAAAACAGCATCACCGGCGACAAAATCATGGTGACGCAGGGCAATCCGCGCGTTTCCGCGGCCAGCCGCGCCGAAAAGGCGATGCTGTGCGTAACAATGGCGCAAACATCGGCGCTGGCGGCCAGCACATCATCGTAACTTTCACGCAGATGCGGAAAAATGATCTGATCGAACAAAAAGCGGTCATCGGCCGCCATGCGTCGGGCGATCTCGCCCATTTCGATTCCGAGCCGCGCGACCAGATCGTCGCCATCCGGCCGGATGGGGGTGAAAGTGAGACCTTCGCCGGCGATATAATCGGCATAGGCGGCGCTGGTGGCTATCACCGGGGTGAATCCCTGCGCGGCGAGGGCATGGGCCAAAGCGACAAAGGGATGAAGATCGCCCAGCGAGCCAAAGGTGACGATGAGGATTTTACGCGGGATTTTGCACGGCGACGCGGTCAAGAAGCCATTTTCCTTTTGACAGACGCGGCGGGAGCCGGAAAAACGCCGTCACCGACCAATCCTGAGCCTGTGGCGAGATCAGCACTCCATGCGGCGCGCGCCGATCTGTGATAGTTAAGCCAATCCGCCGGAAATGACGATGACCTTGTTAGAGACCGCCCCCGCTCCCTCCCCCGCCGCCGCCCCAACGGCGCGGCCCAATCTCGCCGGCATGACCCGCAGCGAGATCGCCAGCGCTTTGCACGATCTTGGTCTGCCGGAGCGCGAAATCCGGATGCGGACCAACCAGCTCTGGCACTGGATCTATTTTCGCGGCGCGCGCGATTTCGCGGAAATGCTCAATATCTCGAAGACGCTGCGGGCGACGCTGGCGGATTCTTTTGAGCTGCGTCTCCCGGAGATCGTCGAGGAGCAGCTTTCCGTCGATGGCACCCGCAAATGGCTGCTGCGTCTTGCGCCGACCAATCCGCAGGACAAGGGCGCCGAAATCGAATGCGTCTATATTCCGGAGAGCGATCGCGGCACGCTCTGCGTTTCATCGCAGGTCGGCTGTACGCTGACCTGCAGCTTCTGCCATACCGGCACGCAGCGTCTGGTGCGCAATCTGACGACAGCGGAAATCGTCGGCCAGTTGCTGATCGCACGCCAGCGGCTTGGCGATTTTCCCGATCACGAACGTCCGCGCGACGGACTCGTGCCGAGCGGCGAAGGCGTCCGCGCCGTTTCGAACATTGTGTTCATGGGCATGGGCGAGCCGCTCTATAATCTTGAGAATGTCGCGCCGGCGATTGAGACCATGGCCGATGGCGATGGTCTCTCGCTTTCCAAACGCCGCATCACCGTCTCTACCTCCGGCGTTGTTCCGCAGATCGAACGGCTCGGCGCCGATAGCGGCGCCATGCTGGCGATCTCGCTTCATGCCGTGCGCGACGATCTGCGCAACGAGCTGGTGCCGCTGAACAAGAAATATCCGATCCGTGAATTATTGCAGGCATGCCGCGACTATCCCGGCGCGAGTAACGCAAGGCGCATCACTTTCGAATATGTGATGCTGAAAGGCATCAATGACTCGCCCGCCGATGCGCGCGAACTGGTGCGGCTGCTCAAGGGTGTTCCGGCGAAGATCAATCTGATCCCCTTCAACCCCTGGCCGGGCGCGCCTTATGAATGTTCCGACTGGGAAACCATCGAGCAATTTTCCGACATCGTCTTCAACGCCGGCTACGCCAGCCCGGTGCGCACGCCGCGTGGACGCGACATTCTCGCCGCCTGCGGTCAGTTAAAGAGCGAAACCGAAAAACTGCGCGCGCGGGCGCGGCTAGCGGCGAGCGACGAGTAGCAGACCGGCGCGCGTCGCCAGACCGGCAAGCGCAGCGGCGACCAGCACATTCCAGTTGGCCAGCGTCAGGCCAAAGACCCACAGCGTCGGCTCATCGCAGCGCACGACCTTCACCTTCTGCAACTGTTGCAGGAAGTCATCGACCGTGGCCGCCGTCGTCAATGCGCCAGAGCAATCGGACGGCCCCGGAAAGATCTTCCATTCGACGCCGGAATGATAAATCGACAGCGCCGCATTGCCCGCAAAAAGCAGCGCCATCAGCAAAAAGGCGCCACGGGCCAGAGAAGCGCGACCGGTTTGCGCCGCCATCGCGGCGACAGGCGCCAGCACAAAGGCCGCGTAATAGGGAACGCGTTCCTTGTAGCAAAGCTCGCAGGGCAGATAGCCCATGTGCTCATAGGTCCAGGCGCCGCCAATCGTTGCGATCGACGCCGCAAGGATCAGACTCGCCAGTCCGCGCGGAGACGACAACAAAGAGATCAAACCCGTCCGCATCCGTGCGCCTAGAACATTTTCGCGGCGAGCGCGAAGCCGGCGACGACGATCAGCGCCAGCACACCGATAAACAGTCCAAAATGGCTTTCAAGCTTTTCACGGATCGGTTCGCCGAAATGATTGATCGCCGCCGCCAGCACAAAGAAACGCGCGCCGCGCGTGATCAGCGACAGGAAGAGGAAGAGCGGAAAATTATAGGCCAGCAGGCCGGAGACGATGGTGACGAGCTTGTAGGGAATGGGCGTGAAGCCCTTCACCAGAATGAACAGCGCACCCCACTGCGCATAGAAGGCGCGCAGGGACTCCATTTTATCGGCATAGCCATAAAGGCCAATCAGCCACTGGCCGATGGTGTCGTAGAACAACGCGCCGATGGCGTAGCCCAACGCGCCGCCGGCGACGGAGGAGATGGTGCAGATGGCGGCGTAGAGCCACGCCTTTTGCCGCTCGGTCAGCACCATCGGCACAAGGATCACATCCGGCGGGACCGGGAAAAACGAGCTTTCGGCGAAGGAAATGCCGGCCAGCGCCCAGACGGCGTGCGGGCTCGCCGCGAGCGACATGGTCCAGTCGTAGAGTTTTTTCATTTTCAACCGAGAATCTCCCGCAGTCGTCAGCCTCGCCCGATATAGGCCGTCGGGGTTAAAACTTTAAGCGCAAGGCGGCTGCGGCGGGTTGACGGCGCCCCTCGCCCGGCTAATATCCGCCCCGCTCGACCCGGCGCGCCGTCGCCGGCTCATGAGCGCCCCTGTGGCGGAATTGGTAGACGCGCTCGACTCAAAATCGAGTGCCGCAAGGCGTGCTGGTTCGACTCCGGCCAGGGGCACCAAAATATTTTTAAATCAATATATTATATAAGGCACGCCGGCGCTGCGTCGAGCTTTGCGATTGCAACCTGTCCATCCATGCCGGGGTCCGCCCTGTTCTGCGATGGCGCATGATCCCGTAGCGCGCTAAGGTCTCACTATGGCTTTTGAACTCATCGCCCACACGCCGGTCGGCGACGTTGTCCTCGGCTCCTATGACACCAGAACCGCAGCTGAGAAGCTTGCGGCGATCGCCATCCCGCCGGGTGAGCGGTGGTCGGTGGTCGAGGTGGACGGAAACGCCCGTCCGGCGGCGGTGATCGACTTCGCCGCCTATCGCGCCAAACGCAAACCGCGTGTCAGATCTTCATCGGATTCATGAGCCGCCGAAACGACCGTCATGATCCGCGCGGGAGCATTCAGAATGACGTCAGCAACAAAAAACGGACTGCGCCTTGGCGCGCTGATCGCGATGTTGCTCATTGCCTCTGGCGCATTGGCGAAAACAAAAACATCCAGCGCCGATGATGCAGACAATAGCGACGCGCCGTTGTTCAATGGCTGGAAGCGCAGTGAAATAAATCAAATGCCGCAAGATATGTTTGGTGATACGGGCCCCGTGATCACACAAACCGATGGCATTTCAAACGATCCTGACTGGATCAATGAAAATCAATGACGGACGACCGCGTCCCATCACAAAGCCCGATATGATGCGCATTGCGTTCGGTGAGACGCATCGCTGCGATGAATGGCGAGCCCAGCAGGATAAAACGACGAACTCGTTCGTAATTGAAATTGTTTAAGATAGACAGATCCATTCTATGGTTGTGCTTAAGCATGGCATAATGATTCTCAAAGTAACTTCTAATCCCGTCTTCTAAAATCCCCCCTCACGTCGGCAAAGCTTATGGTTTGATCGGAACATGGCCGAGTAAATTACGGCCAAATCATGGCAGAATCTTTCTGGCGGCACTTTTTAGCCACAAATTTGTATCTTCTCCGTAACACAGCAGGCCAATGTTCATTTTGGGCGTTGAATGTCAGTTGACCCCTAACAGCAAACCCTTCAGCTTGTTTTTATGAAATCGCAGTTCGCATATTTCATTCGTGGAAACCGCAAGACTCTTGCGGTTGCGATGCTATGCGTGCTGGTGTTGAAGGGGTTCAGCATCCTCGGCATGGCATCAGCTATGGCGAAACATGCGGAAGCGACAAACCAGTATTTCTCCGTAGCTGTGTTGGGCGCCAATTGCGATCAGGATCGCGATGCTAACCTCCCGAAAGGGACGCATACGCATCATACGGAATGCTGTGCTCTCTGCTCTGCCGCCTCGCGTGACGAGGCTTCTGCGGATGTGACTTTGCTGGGCACCGTCATCGCTGTGCTGACACCGCAGACCGAGGCCCGGCAGCTCCCAGTTTTATACTCTCCACAAGAGACCCAACTGGCATTTTCGACCGGGCTGTTCTCAGACTGGAGCGCCACAGCGCCACCAGCGGCCTAAATCTCCAGGGACGTCATGAGCTTTGCGTGAGTCAGGCTCGTTAGATATCCGCTCTCTGCGTAAAACTACCCCCCCTAAACCATCGTTATTTTCGTTCGACGAGTTGTGTGTCGCGCTGTCTGCTCGCTCAGTGTTGCGAGGAGACGCGGATGACCGCATGCCACGAACGTGTGTTTGGACAGGAATAAGAAAATGTCACGCAAATCCCTCGCGCTCGGTGCCTCCGTAGTTACACTGACTCTGGCGTGTACTTCATATGCTGAAGCACAGCAAAATCTTCCGACCATCAATGTTGGCGGCGCCAACAGGACCACACGCGTCGCGCCGCCCCGCACCCGACCGACTGGCGCAGGTCAAACAACTAATGCGGATCGCGTGACTGGCGCGGGCGGTGAGGCGACACAGGGCGCCAAGGTGACCCTCGGCGAACAGCTTGATCCCGATGCGCCGAAGTCCATCTGGTCGCCGACAACCGCGGATGGCAAATCCGCCTATGTCGAAAAGTGGCAAATCCCCAATACGGTCGCCAGCATCACACGCAAGCAGATCGAGACGAAGATCAACATCGTCGATCCACAGGACGCGATCAAATATATGCCGAGCCTGTTCGTGCGCAAACGCAACGAGGGCGATCAATATTCGGTTCTGCAGACACGCACCTGGGGCATCAACTCCGCAGCGCGCAGCCTTGTCTATGCTGATGATCTTCTCCTGTCGCCATTGCTGCAGAACAACAACTCCGGTATCGCCAGCGCGCCGCGCTGGAACATGGTGGCGCCGGAAGAAATCGAGCGCGTCGACGTGATGTATGGCCCCTATTCAGCGCAATATCCCGGCAACTCGATGGGTGCAGTCGTCAAATATACGACCCGCATGCCAGAGAAACTGACGGCGACGGCGAAAAATATCACTGAAGTGCAGGATTATTCACAGTTCGGCACAACGCGCGGCTACACCAATAATATCACCCAGATTTTCATCGGCGATAAAGTCAATGATTTTAGCTGGAACGTCTCGGGTAACTGGCAGCACGGCAGCCAGCAACCACTTGCATTCGTGACCGCAACCGCTCTTCCTAGCGCCACTGGCGGTAGCATGACTGGTGCGCAATACGCTGCATACCCTGGGGCAATTAACACAATGACCAAGTTTGGCCAGCCTGCCGTCATGTATGGCAGCACGGGTAATCTTGCTGTAGACCAGGTGCAGGGCAAAGCAAAAGCTGCCTATGACATCAATACAACGACTCGCGCCTCTTATACCTTTGGCTATTTCTCGAACGACTCATCATCGAGCGTTCAGAATTATATGTTCGGCAATTCGGGAAATTATTTTTTTGGAACACCTTCCCGTACGAATCCCGCAAATCTGGCGGCGGCAACAGCGCCCTCTGGTCTATCTTTAACGACCTTCGGTCAGGGGCTTTATCGTATTCAAGAGAAGCTGATGACGAATGCCGGCTCGGTTAAATCAAATACCGGTGGCCTGTTCGACTATGAAATCACAGCATCAAACTTCACCTATCTGCAGTCAAACCAGGTTAACCCCTATTCCATGGCTTATCCCTATGGAGGCGTGACTGAACCAGGCCGCGTACAGAAAGGTGGCGGAACTTATTGGACGGATGTTGACGCCAACGGCATCATGCGCCCGGATGGAGCACTGAAAGCCCATACGGTGACATTCGGCATGCATGGCGATCAGCACCACCTAAACAATCCTGTCTATTATACAACTCAATGGACGCAGGGTGAGCAGTCCGCTTATGGGTTTGCGCAGTCAATCGCACAAGGCACGACGCGTACAAAGGCATTGTGGGCGCAGGATGCAATCAAAATCAACGATGCAACAAAATTCACTGTCGGTATCCGCGGTGAAAACTGGATTGCGTCGAACGGCTACAATCAGGTCGCAAACAACAGCGCCATCGGCTTTAATGGTATGCCTGCTACCGGTCTCTCGGCAGCAACCAGCAAAACCTATGCCCAGGGCATGCTACCGACCTATCAGCCAACGCTGTATCATACCCGCTTCTCGCCGAAGGGCTCTCTTGAGTATCTCATTGACGATAAGTGGAAAGTCATCGGCAACATCGGTATGGCAAACAGATTCCCAACCGTAGGCGAGCTCTATAACCTCAGTGCTGGTACAGGCAATGCAAACAATACCGTGCCAAATCCCTACCTGAGCCCCGAAGTTGCGCTGACCAAGGAAATAAATTTTGAGCGATCCTTGGGTGAGGGACAAACTGGCCGGGTAACGCTATTTGATGAAGAAGTAAGGGATGCGTTAGTTCAGCAGACGACGTCTTCTACACAAGGAAACCTTGTTGCCTTTACCAACCAATGGACCAATATTAAAAGAATTCGCAACAGTGGTGTTGAGGTCGCATTCAATAAAAATGACGTTGCGATCAAGGGCCTTGAAGTCACTGGTAGCGCGACGTGGGTCAATTCTCGTATTATCAACGATCCTACATGGTCTCCCACGACTACCTACAAAAGCCCATGGAACGGCAACCTAGATTCTTGGTGCTGGAACGTGTCTGGTAAGAACATGCCTTATGTCCCGGAATGGCGTGGCACGCTTGTCGGGACCTATCGTCCGGATGATGTATGGGCGTTTACTGTTGCTGGTAGATATCAAAGCAAGGTTTATTCAACTCTTTCGAATAACGACAGGCAGCAGAATGTCTACGGTGGGTTCGATGGCTTCTTCGTCATGGATTTGAAGACGACATATAAAGTCACGAATCATCTGCAGGCAGATTTCGGTATCAACAACCTAAACAACTACCACTACATCATGTTCCATCCGTTCCCGCAGCGCACCTTCTACGGCTCGCTGAAATATGAGCTAGGAACCATCAAGAAGGACGAGCCCGGCATCTTCTATCTGGGCCGAGCCAATGGCTTACCTGAAACGTCAAGCTGGTTCCAGCCAACAGAATTCACGATCGACTAACCAATCAAGTTGGGGAGGAGTATATTTTACGCCTCCCCACACTCAACTTCTGAAATCATTGAAGCCTAAGAGCTTTTCTGCCAATGTTATGCTGCGCCTCGTCTGCTTCACTGCGAATCTCCGGAAAACGTTTAGATGAATAGATTGAAACGTAGATCTCAGAAAGCATCTAAATCCAATAAATTGAATTCATCTCATTCTATAATAATCTTCATATTAATAGGTTCATTCATTTTCTTATTTGCAGCATTTTGTGTAAGAGCGTCATTCCATAATTAATTCTATTATCAGACCTTATTGCTGCGCACTGTTCACTACAGTTGATATCCGTCTTTACGACCTTACCGCGCCACCGCGCTGCAAAGCTAACTGAACATGAGCCACTCTGCAGCTCACTGTGCGGGCGGTGTCGCGAGGACGGCATCCAAATTTGCGAAAGTCTTTAGCCATTAATTCTTATTATAAGCGTACGGCATATATTTTCGGTGAGATTCACATCGGAATGCGTGAGGGCAAAAAGTTGTT
>JALRFG010000038.1 GCA_023253795.1 Methylocystis sp. | reverse complement strand
AGGTCGAACTGGCCGAGCAACTTGTTGTCGCCCGCCATCTCGCGCTCGCCTTGGAAAACGCGGATCGTCACCGCGTTCTGGTTGTCCTCGGCGGTCGAATAGACCTGGCTCTTCTTGGTCGGGATCGTTGTGTTGCGGTCGATCAGACGCGTGAACACGCCGCCGAGCGTTTCAATGCCCAGCGACAGCGGCGTCACGTCGAGCAGCAGCACGTCCTTGACGTCGCCCTGAAGCACGCCGGCCTGAACCGCCGCGCCGATGGCGACGACTTCGTCCGGGTTCACGCCCTTGTGCGGCTCCTTGCCGAAGACCTCCTTCACGACTTCCTGAACCTTCGGCATGCGGGTCATGCCGCCGACCAGCACCACTTCGCCGATTTCAGCCGCCGTCAGGCCGGCGTCCTTGAGCGCCTTGCGGCACGGCTCAACCGTGCGCTGGATGAGGTCGTCAACCAGCGACTCGAATTTCGCGCGCGTCAGCTTCAGGGTCAGATGCTTCGGGCCCGACGAGTCGGCGGTGATGTAGGGCAGGTTGATGTCCGTCTGCGTCGCCGAAGACAGTTCGATCTTGGCCTTCTCCGCCGCTTCCTTCAGGCGCTGCAGAGCGAGCTTGTCCTTGGTCAGGTCAATGCCCTGTTCCTTTTTGAACTCGGCCGCCAGATATTCGACGATGCGATTGTCGAAGTCCTCGCCGCCGAGGAAGGTGTCGCCATTGGTCGACTTCACTTCGAAGACGCCGTCGCCGATCTCAAGGATCGACACGTCGAACGTGCCGCCGCCAAGATCGTATACGGCGATGGTGCCGTTCTGTTTCTTGTCGAGGCCATAGGCCAGCGCCGCCGCCGTCGGCTCGTTGATGATGCGCAGCACCTCAAGGCCGGCGATCTTGCCGGCGTCCTTGGTCGCCTGACGCTGGGCGTCGTTGAAATAGGCCGGGACGGTGATCACCGCCTGGGTGACGGTCTGGCCGAGGAAAGCCTCCGCCGTCTCCTTCATTTTCTGAAGGATGAAGGCCGAGATCTGCGACGGCGAATATTGCTTGCCGGCGGCCTCAACCCATGCGTCGCCATTGTTCGCCTTGACGATGTGATACGGCACCAGCCCGATGTCCTTCTTGGTCATCGGATCATCAAAGGTGCGGCCGATCAGGCGCTTGATGGCGAAAAAGGTTTTGTCGGGATTGGTAACGGCCTGACGTTTCGCAGGCTGGCCGACCAGTCGCTCGCCGTCGTCACTGAAGGCGACGATCGACGGCGTCGTGCGCGCGCCTTCCGCATTTTCAATGACCTTGGGGCTCGAACCTTCCATCACGGCCACGCAGGAATTTGTCGTGCCAAGGTCGATGCCGATAATTTTACCCATAATAACAGTCCTTTCGCTCGCGAATTGCGGACCCCGAAGCGGTCCTTTGCAGCGTATATGGACAGCGGCTCGCCATGAGCCCGCCGCGCGATCCATCGCCGCTTTCACACCACAAGATTGTGTCCGCCATTCGTCGCCGCAAGTGCCGTTTGTCGCCCAAAACGGGAATCTTTCGACCAGCATCGCCCTTGCGCCGCCGCCGTTCCTGCGGCTTGGCCTTGACGATTGCTAAACCATAATAAATACAGCCTTGTCGAAAGTCGCACTCTCTTGCGTCGCCGGTCGGCGGGAACAGGCTGATGCCCCACTTTCATAAATTCGTAAAGCCCTCCGCATGGCGGCGGGGCGCGGTTCTGGCGGCGGCGCTTCTGGCGTCGCTCGGCGGTTGCGGACGTTCGGACGACTCCGCCAACAAAGAGACCGAGCGGCCGGTCCTGATCGAACCCGTCCATCTTCTGCGGCAGGGTCAGGTGCGGGACTTCGTCGCCGTCATTCGTCCGAAAATAGAAGCAGATCAAGGGTTTCGCGTCTCCGGGAAGGTCGTCAAGCGTCTGGTGCAGGCCGGTGCGCGGGTCAAGGAAGGCGATGTTCTCGCGCTGCTCGACGAACGCGATCTCCGGCTTCAGAAAGAGCAATCCGAAGCGGAGCTTTCAGCAGCGAAAATGGCGCTGGCGCAGGCCGCCGGCGACGAACATCGCACGCTGACCCTGCACAAGGATGGCTGGACGGCGCAGGCGGCTGTGGATCGCGTCCGCGCCGTCGCCGAGGAGGCGCGCGGCCGGGTCCAGCGCGCCGAACGCGCCGTCGAGTTGTCACGTAATTCGCTCGCCTATGCGACCCTGCACGCCGACAGCGACGGCGTCGTGATGCAGACGCTGATCGAGCCGGGGCAGGTCGTCGCCGCCGGCCAGACGGCGATCCGCATCGCGCGCGCCGGCGAATTTGAAGCGGCGGTGTCGCTGCCGGAGGATTTCGCCGCCTCGGCGGGAGAGGGCGAGGCCACGGTCACGCTCTGGTCGAAGCCCGACAAGCATTACCGGGCGAAGCTGCGTGAGCTCAGTCCTTCGGCCGATGCGACGACGCGCACCTTCGCGGCGCGCTTCACCATTCTGGATCCTGATCCGGCGATGTCGCTGGGGATGAGCGCGCTCCTCGACATTACGGCACCGGGCAGTCGCCCGATGGCGCGCGTGCCGCTTTCCGCGCTGTTTAATCAGGGGCGCGGGCCGTCGTTGTGGACCGTCGACGCCGACAGTCGACTGAAGCTCTTGCCTGTCGAGGTCGTGCGTTACGAAAACGACGGCGCCATCGTGACCGGCGTCAAAGAGGGCGAACCCATTGTCGTGTTGGGCGCGCACAAACTGGAAGTCGGGCGCAAGGTGCGCACGATGTTGCGGCCGACCTAGGGAATGGCGATGCGCGGCCTCAATCTTTCCGAATGGGCGGTCCGGCGGCCAACGCTGATCTTTTTTCTGATCCTCGCGGTGAGCGTTGCGGGCGCGTTGTCCTACCGGAAAATCGGTCGCGACGAAGATCCGTCTTTTACGATCAAGCTTGCCGTGGTCACGGCCAAATGGCCCGGAGCCACAACGCAGGACATGCGGGATCAGGTCGTCGATCTTTTTGAAAAAAAGATCCAGGAGCTGCCCTATCTCGACAAGATCGAGACCTATGCCAAGCCTGGCTTCATGGCCATGCAGGTGAACTTCAAGGACACGACGCCGCCGAAGGATGTGCCGACGCTTTTTTATCAGCTCCGCAAAAAGCTCGGCGACATTCAGGGAGATTTGCCGCGCGGCGTGATTGGCCCGCAGGTGAACGATGAATATGGCGACGTGGATTCGGTGCTCTATGCAATCAGCGGTGATGGCGCTGATTATGCATTGCTCGACAAAATCGCCGAAACGCTGCGTAAGCGGCTGCTCGAAGTGCCGAATGCGACAAAAGTTGACGTCGTCGGCAAGCAGGAACGCCGCATCTATGTCGAGTTTGTCGGCGTCAAAGCCGCCAATCTGGGGATAGATCAGCAGGCGATCTTTGACTCGCTCGCCAAGCAAAACGATGTCGCGGACGCGGGCATTTTTGAGACCGGAGATAATCGCGTCCGCGTGCAGGTGACGGAAGCGCTCAAGGGCGTCGACGCTATCGCCGCAGTGCCGATCGAGGGCAACGGCAAGGTGATCCGCCTGGGCGACGGCGCGAAAGTCTACGAAGGCTTTGAGGATCCGCCGCGGTCGCTGGCGCGTTTCAACGGTAAACCGGCGATCATGGTCGGCGTGGTGATGGCGAAGGGCGCCAATATTCTCGAATTCGGCGAGCAAATGCGCGCAGCCGTCGATGAAGTTCGCGCCCAGACGCCGATCGGCATCGAAATCGACCAGATTGCGGACCAGCCAAAAGTCGTGGAAGCCGCGGTCGGCGAATTCACCCGCTCCTTTATCGAGGCGCTGGTGATTGTGCTTGGCGTCAGCTTTGTGTCGCTCGGATTTCGCACCGGTATTGTGGTCGCAATGGCGGTGCCGCTGGTGCTGGCGCTGGTGTTTATTTTTATGGCCGCCAAAGGCATCGACCTGCAGCGCATTTCGCTGGGCGCGCTGATTATCTCGCTCGGCTTGCTTGTCGACGACGCCATCATCGCTGTCGAGATGATGATGGTGAAGATGGAGCAGGGCTACAGTCGCTACAAGGCGGCGACCTTCGCCTGGGAGTCGACAGCCTTCCCAATGCTGACCGGCACGCTGATCACGGCGGCGGGGTTTATGCCGGTTGGGTTCGCAAGTTCAGGCGTTGGCGAATATACCGGTTCGATGTTCTGGGTGTTGCTGGTGGCGTTGCTTTCGTCCTGGCTGGTGGCGGTGTTGTTCACGCCCTATCTTGGCGTCAAACTGCTGCCGGATTTTGGCAAGTTGCATCCGCATCATGATCCGGAAGAAATTTACAATACGCCAAATTACCAGCGGCTGCGCGCCATCGTGACGTGGGCGGTCGAAAATCGTTACAAGGTGATCGGCGGCGTAATTGGAATTTTTCTGCTCGCCTGTCTCGGCTTTGTCGTCGTGCAGAAACAGTTTTTCCCCTACGCCGAACGCCTCGAATTATTTATCCAGATCCAGTCGCCGGAAGGTTCCTCCATCACCGCTTCGCAGCGCGCAGCGTATGAAGCGGAAGCCTTGCTAAAAAATGATCCCGACGTCGACTACTTCTCGACCTATATCGGGGTGGGTCCGCCACGCTTCTGGCTGGGACTGAATCCGCAGTTGCCGAAAGAATCCTACGCGGAAATCGTCGTTCTGGCGAAAGACGCGGCGGCGCGCGAACGATTGAAAGTGCGGCTTGAAAAGGCGGTCGCGCAGGGCGCAATTGCACAATCGCGCGTGCATATCGAACGCTTTAGCTATGGCCCGCCAGTCGGCATGCCGGTGTTGTTTCGCGTCATTGGTCCGGACCCGCTGAAGGCGCGCGACATCGCCTATCAGGTGCGCGACGTCATGCGCGCCGATCCGGGCGTCGAAGAGCCGCATCTTTCCTGGAACGAGCAGACGCCTGTCGTCAGGCTGGTGATCGATCAGGATCGTGCGCGGTTGCTGGGCGTGACGCCGCAGGACGTTTCCAATCGACTGAGCCTGCTGATTTCCGGCATCACGGTGACGAAATTGCGCGACGGCATCGATCAGGTGCCCGTCATCATGCGCGCTTCGCCAGAAGATCGCGGCGACCTTGGCCGCATTGCGGATCTTGTCATTTTCACGCGCGACGGCAAGCAGGTGACGGTGTCGCAGATCGCCAAAATTGTGCCCGATCACGAAGAGCCGCTGATCTGGCGGCGAAACCGCAATATGATGATCAAGGTTCAGACGGGCGTGAAAGATGGCGTTCAGGCGCCGGATGTCTCCACCCGCATCTGGTCAAAGCTGGCGCCAATTCGCGACGCCTTGCCGCCCGGCTATCGCATTGAGATGGGCGGCGCCATTGAGGAATCCACAAAAGGCAATTCGTCGATCTTCAGTATTTTCCCGCTGGTCGGTCTGATCATGCTGACGCTGGTGATGGTGCAATTGCAGGATTTCACGCGCGCCGGTCTGGTGATGATGAGCGCGCCGCTCGGCGTGATCGGCGCATCGCTGGCGCTGAATGTTGCGCATGCGCCCTTCGGCTTCGTCGCTTTGCTGGGGCTCTTCGCGCTATCGGGCATGGATATGCGCAATTCGATCATTCTGGTTGATCAGGTGCGGCAGGATCTCGAAAACGGCGCCACCTACCGCGAGGCGATTATCGGCGCGACCGTACGCCGGACACGGCCGGTGATGTTGACGGCCTTCGCCGCGATCCTGGCGATGATCCCGCTCTCGCGCTCGGCCTTCTGGGGACCCATGGCGCTGACCGTGATGGGTGGCCTGTTTGTCGCGACCTTCCTGACCGTGCTGTTCCTGCCGGCGCTCTACGCCGCCTGGTTTCGTCGGCGTCTGGACGAGCGCGGCGAGAAAAATCGCGATGCCGCGGCAGCCGCCGCCGAATTGGGCGGCTGAGTCCGGGCGGGGTCCGAATTGGCGCGCCGGGCGAGATAGTCCATTGCTTCGTCTGAAAAAATCGGGATGATGACAGGCTCAATACACAGCTACGTCACGGCGCAACTTCCGGATATGCGATGAAAGTCACCCTGGTTCAGATGAATTCGATTGACGACAAGGCCGTCAACCTCGCCAACGCGCGGGCGCTGATCGAGCAGGCGGTCCAGCAGGAGCGTCCCGACTGGATTTGCCTGCCGGAAGTCTTCGATTTCATGGGCGGCTCGCGCGCGGATAAAATGGCCGCCGCCGAAGAATTGCCGGGTGGCCCGGCTTATGAGATGTGCAGCGAACTGGCGCGCAAGCATAAGGTCTTCATCCACGCCGGCTCCATTCTGGAAAAAATTCCGGACGAGGATCGCCTCCACAACACCAGCGTCGCCTTTAATCGCGACGGCAAGGAAGTGGCGCGTTATCGCAAGATCCATATGTTCGACATCACGGCGCCGGACGGCGCCAAATATCATGAAAGCGCCGCCTTCAAGGCTGGCGACGCCGTCGTGACCTATGACTGCGAAGGGTTCAAGATCGGCTGCGCAATTTGCTACGATCTGCGCTTCCCATATCTGTTTCAGGCGCTCGCCCAGCAGAATGTCGATATCGTCGCGTTGCCGGCCGCCTTCACGCTGGTTACCGGCAAGGATCACTGGGAGGTGCTCTGCCGCGCTCGCGCCATCGAGATGCAGGCCTATGTCTGCGCCCCGGCACAGACAGGCTCTCACAAGGCGGGGCACGAGACCCGTTTCACCTATGGCAACTCGCTGATCGCCGATCCGTGGGGGCATGTCGTCGCCAAGGCCTCGGAGGGGTCGGGACTCGTCTCCTCGCACATCGATCTCGATAGAATACGTAAAATCAGGGCGATGATCCCGGTCTCGCAACATCGGGTGAAATTGCCGGCCTGAGCGCGTCGACAATCGGTTTCAGCCGGCGACGCACCGTCGCCGGCCTTGAAATCCGGGCGAAAAACGCGTACTATCGCTTGACTCTATGGTATTTTCCCGCATTGATTGTTCCCGCGGACGACAGTCGCTCACAGCGTTCTCGACGCGCCGCGTAAAACATTCATGTCTAACGGTATTGCGTTCGTTCACATGGTCAGAAAAAGCGCCCCCGGGAATACTTTGACGCGCGCCGCTCTGCGCGAAGCTGTCTATAGTTGCTGCCCGACGCTCTCTCGCTCCGAAGCACGCAAGATCCTCGACGCCACTTTCGAGGAAATCAGCGAAGCGCTGCTGCGTGGCGAGTCCGTGAAATTGCGCTCATTCGGCACATTCAATGTCCGTTCGAAGCGCGAACGTATCGGCCGCAATCCGAAGACCGGCGTCGAGGCGAAAATTACGCCGCGTCGTGTGCTGACCTTCAAGGCCTCGCCGGTGCTGGTCGCCCATGTCAATGGCGACGCGATTATCCCCGAAGAAGATTAATCTCTACCCCGCTGCGTCGTTTCCTAAGGTCTGTCGCCTGAACGGCTGCAGAGCCGATAACGCGCGTCATGAGCGGGCCACGTCGGCCGCTTTCCTCGAAAGCGCCTTGTTTCGGGCCGAAACAGAGCATCAATGGCGCGGCGGCTCCGCGCGGCTGAAGGATATCCGATGAATAAATTGAGCGCGGCGGTCGCCGGGTTCGCCGCCCTTGCGGCGTTGAGCGGCTTCCACACAGGCAATAGCGATCTTTTTATTCTGGCTGCGGCGTCGGCGTTGTGCGCCGTGACGACGCGTCGTGCGGCGACGATTTCAAGTTTCATGAAGATCTTCGTCGGGATCTTCTCCGCCGAAACAATTGTCTTTGGTCTGGTGCGGCTGTTGCAGGCCGAAGGGCTGTGGCCTGCGGCGCTGACGGATTATGCGCCGGCCGACATCATGGCGCTAACGGTCGCGATTTTCTCGATCCTTGTCTATCTGGTGTCGAACATCGGCGTGGTGCGCGAGATGAATCGCATCGCCGATCTGTTCTTCGACTCGCATGATCGCGGTGAAGGCCGCGTCTGGCCGTTCCCGGCTTTTGGCGCTCGCGAAAGCGCCATCGCCGTCGCGATGATCGTCGTGCTGGTGCTGATCAATCAGGTGCAGGTCGGCATTTCGGTGCGCCTGTCGATTTTCAATCGGGACTGGTTCAATGCGATTCAGGAAAAGAACGCGACAGAGTTCTGGCATCAGTTGCTCTATATCTTCACGCCCTGGGCCTTTGGTTATGTTGCGCTGGCGGTGATTGAATTTGTTCTTCAGTCGATGCTGGTCATTCGCTGGCGACGCTGGTTGACGGAGCATTATGTCGAGCGCTGGCTCGGCGGACATACTCATTACGGCATGGCGCTCGCCGGCGGCGACGCCGACAATCCCGATCAGCGTATCGCGGAGGATGTGAACCGCTTCATCAGCGGCGGCGAAGACGGCTATGGCGTCTATTCCTACACGATCCTGCTGATCTCGACGGTGAGCTCGCTGGTGTCGTTCTCGGTGATGCTGTGGGAGCTTTCGGGCAATTATCCCTTGCCCGGCACGAATATTTATATTCCTGGCTTCCTGTTCTGGGTGGTGTTGCTCTATGCGGCGCTCGGCACGCTGATCACCCATTTGATCGGCCGTTCGCTGACAGCGCTCTATTTCGACCGCCAGCGCCGCGAGGCTGATTTCCGCTTCTCGTTGGCGCGTCTGCGCGAATATAGCGAGCAGATCGCGCTGCTCTCGGGCGAGAAGGCCGAGCGCTTGTCGCTGTTCCACCGCTTCAGCGGCATCGTGCTTAACTATTTGGGCATCGTCCGCAAGCGCAAGGAACTGATGGCCTTTACGGCGACCTATGGGCAACTGTCGCCGATCATTCCCTATGTGATCACAGCGCCGTTTTATTTCGCCGGCAAAATTCCGCTGGGCGTGATGACGCAAACCGCGAGCGCCTTTGGTCGCGTGGAAGGCGCGCTGACCTTCTTCATCAATTATTACACCTCGCTGGCGAACTTCAAATCCGTGCTTGATCGTCTGAGCTCCTTCGATGCGGCGATCGACTCTGCGCGTGCACAGGCGAAGCAATCGCAGCATGTCTCCCGCATGTCGGGCGATGTGCTGGCGCTCAACGATTTGACGCTGTCGCTGCCAGATGGACGTCCGATCGTTCATGCCGATCACCTGACGCTGGAGGCAGGCTCCTCTGTCCTGCTGACCGGCCCATCGGGCTCTGGCAAGTCCACGCTGTTTCGCGCCATCTCCGGCATCTGGCCGCATGTCGCTGGCGAGATCGTGCTGCCCAGCGACGCGCGCGTCATGCTGGCGCCGCAGCGGCCCTATATTCCGATGGGCGCGTTGGCGGATGCGATTGTTTATCCCGCCGCGCCCGACAGCTATGCGCGCGCCGACATTGAAGAGGCTCTGCGCGCCGCGCGTCTGACGCCTTTCATCGCGCGTCTGGACGAGGACAATAACTGGGGCCAGCGTTTGTCGGGCGGAGAGCAGCAGCGCGTCGCCATCGCCCGCGCCTTGCTGGCGCAGCCGGATTGGCTGTTCCTCGACGAAGCGACCTCTGCGCTCGACGAAAGGCTGGAAGGCGACATCTATCGCATGCTGCGCGAGAGACTGCCGAAGACGACGATTGTCTCGATTGGCCATCGCTCTACGCTCCTTGAATATCATGATCGTCATATCGAAATGGCGCCGGCGGCGAGCGGATTGTTTGCGCCGATCGATAAGGTTATCGCGTGAGCGGCGACAGCAAAGGATCAGGCTCGGGCCGCGAGGGCGGGCGGTCGCTGAAAACGCGCGTCAAGACGGCGCGCAAGCGGTCGCTGTCGTCGACGTTGTGGCTATCGCGTCAACTGAATGACCCCTATGTCGCGCGCGCCAAACGCGAGGGCTATCGCTCGCGTGCCGCCTACAAGCTGCTGGAGATGGACGAGCGTTTCAATCTGTTCAAACCGGGCGGACGCATTATCGATCTGGGCGCCGCGCCGGGCGGCTGGTCGCAGGTCGCAGCGGATCGCGTGAAGGCCAAGGATGGCCGCGGCAAGGTGGTGGGCGTCGATCTGCTGGATATGGAGCAGATCGCCGGCGTGACCTTCGCGGTGAAGGACTTCAACGACGATGACGCGCCAGAGATGATCAAGGCCATGCTGGGCGGCGAGGCCGATGGCGTGATGTCGGATATGGCGGCCAACGCCACCGGCCATAAGCAGACCGATCATTTGCGCATTGTCGCGCTGGCGGAACTGGCCGCCGAATTCGCCATGGATGTTCTGGCGCCGGGCGGGTTCTTCGTCGCCAAAGTCTTGCAGGGCGGCACCGAAGGACAGTTGCTGACTCGCCTCAAACGCGATTTCGCGACCGTTCGCCATGTTAAACCCGCCGCGAGCCGCGCCGATTCCGCAGAACTTTATGTGCTGGCGACAGGTTTTCGCGGTCGTCGCGCCGCCGCGCCAGAATAAATGCGGCGGTAATCGCTTAAGACGCTTTCACGCGCCGGTTTGTCAGCTCGTCGCCGGCGGTGGTGGGCAACGGCCAGAAAATCGTCGCCGCCAGCGCCGTAATCATCGCCACGACATAAAAAGCCGGCGCAAAATCTTCAGGGACGAGCTGTCCGCCGCCATGAACGCTGCGCGACATTTCCAGCACCGCCGCGCCGATGGCGACGCCGGTCGAGAGCGCAAGTTGCTGCCCGACAGCCGCGAAGCTTGTCGCGTTGCTCATGTCGCGCGAGGTGATGTTGGCGTAGGCGATGGCGTTCAGCGCCGTGAATTCCAGCGAACGAAAGAAGCCGCCGATGAGAATGATCAGCAAGATCGTCATCTGCGGCGTCTCTGGCGTGAAAAAAGCGTAGCTGAACAGGAAGCAGGCCGAAATCAGCGCATTGACGATCAGCACAGGACGAAAACCGAAACAGTTGATGATCGGTTGCGCGGTTGTTTTCATCACAAGCGCGCCCGCAGCGCCGGCGAAGGTGAGCAGACCGGATTGCAAAGCCGTAAGATGAAAGCCTTCCTGCAATAATAACGGCAGAAGAAACGGTGATGCGCCCAGGCCGACGCGAAACAGAAAGCCGCCCAGAATTGCAGCGCGGAAGGTCGGAATGCGCAATAATCGCAAATCGAGGATGGGGTGCAGCGCATGGCGGGCATGTCGCACATAGGCGGTGAGCGCCATTGCGCCAATGATCAGGATCAACGCCACGAGCGGCGGTGCGACTAGACCGCGTCCGCCAATGGTGAAGCCGGAAACGAGGCCGCAGAGACCAATGCCTGACAGGATCGCGCCAGGCAGATCAAGCGGTCGCGGATGCGTCTCGGTGAGATCGGGAATGAAGCGCGTCGCTACAGCTACGCCCAGCAGGCCAATCGGAACATTGATCCAGAAAATATAGCGCCAATGGGCATAGGTCGCGAGAAAGCCGCCAAAGGGCGGGCCAATCACCGGCCCGATCAGCGCCGGCATCGCTAGCCAGGCCATCGCCCGCACCAACTCATGTCGTGGGGCGGTGCGTAACAGCACCAGCCGTCCAACGGGCACCATCAGCGCGCCGCCCAATCCTTGCACGATCCGCGCCGCGACAATCGTCGCCAGCGAGTTTGAAAAAGCGCAGAGGATCGATCCGAAGGTGAAGACGATAATCGCCGCGCGAAAGATCCGCCGTGCGCCGAATTTATCGGCGGTCCAGCCGGAAAGCGGAATGAAAACCGCCAGCGAGAGCAGATAGGCGGTGAGCGCGAGTTTCAGCGCGATGGGGTCTTCATGGAGATCATGCGCCATCGCCGGGAGGGCGGTCGCCAGCACGGTGCTGTCGAGCTGCTCCATAAATAGCGCGGTGGCGACACACGCGGCTGTAATGAATGTCGATGGCGTGTTGGACTCAGAAGTGGTCTCGCTCTCGGACACGTCAAACGCCTCTGTGTCGCGGGGTGTAGGATTTGTCGCGCGCGTTTATGATGTGTCTCATTCATTCAGGTAAAAATGCGCGCCAGCGCTTGGCAGGCAGTCCCTGACGCGTTGAAAATATCGACGCATCAGGGACGCCTGATCTTATCCGTGTTTGCGCTTCTTGCCCATATTGATCAGCGCGCCAGTGCGGGCGTCATAAGTCAGTTCGACTTTCTGATGGTTGGGAGTGATGATTTCCACCTCATAGATCCAGCGGCCGTGCTCCTGCTCCAGTTCCGCTTCGACGACCATGCCGGGCACCGCGTCGCGCGCAGCGTCGATCACCGTATCGATGGAAACAAAGCCATGGGCATCTGTGACGCCGAGAACATCCTCAATCACGCCAGCCTGTGCGGGCAGGGCGGCGCCGAGCGTCGCGGTGAGGAAGAGGGTCAAGGCGATGCGATCTTTCCGCATAATGTTTTCTCCATTGTGATGTGGAAAACAGAATCTAGTGCGGAAATTGCCGTCCGGCGAGAGGCGGGACATGGATTGGTGAAACCGGTGCGGCATAGAGGGATTTCAGATCAGCTTCTGGCCGCGAAAACTTGTCTGTCCATGTTTGCCGACAATCAGATGATCATGGACGGTGATGCCGAAGGGCTCGGCGATGGCGACAATATCTTTCGTCATACGAATATCCGCCGCCGATGGTTTCGGGTCGCCGGAGGGATGATTATGCGCCAGGATCAGCGCACTGGCGCCAAGCTCCAGCGCACGGCGAATAATCTCGCGTGGATAGACAGGCGTGTGGTCGATGGTGCCAACGCCCTGCACCTCATCGGCGATCAGCGCATTGCGCTTGTCGAGAAACAGAACCCGGAACTCCTCGCGGTCCGCGTAGGCCATCGCCGTTCGGCAATAGTCCAGAACGTCAATGAACGAAGAGAGCGTTTGTCGCGCCTCGATCTTGCCGCGCGCCAGTCGCGTGGCGACCGCTTCTGCAAGTTTGATTTCGACAATCGCCGCTTCACCTAGTCATTCAATCTCACGTAGCCGTTCCGGCCGCGCGGCGGCGGTTTCCGCAAAGGAGCCGAAGCGTTTGATCAGCGCCTTGGCGAGCGGCTTCACATCGCGTCGGGGAATGGCGCGAAACAGCACCAGTTCCAGCAATTCATAATCCGCCAGCGCGACGGCGCCGCTTTCCATAAAGCGATCGCGCAGGCGCTGACGATGGCCGAGGTAATGCGCCGCCTCCTCTTTCAGTTCGCCCGCACCGGCGGGCGGCTGTTCGGATGCGGCGGCGTTCATGCGTCTGAACGCGTCAGAGCCGTTGGGTTATCGAGTCCGCGCGGCGAGGCGGTGAAAATTTCTGCGCCGGTTTCGGTCACGCCGATGGAATGTTCGAATTGCGCCGAAAGCGAGCGGTCACGCGTCACCGCCGTCCAGCCGTCGGCAAGAATTTTCACCTGCGGCTTGCCGAGATTGATCATCGGCTCAATGGTGAAGAACATGCCGGCCCGCAGGGGCGCGCCTTCGCCGGGTTTGCCGTAATGGAGAATATTCGGCTCATCGTGGAATACGCGGCCGAGACCAT
>JALRFG010000037.1 GCA_023253795.1 Methylocystis sp. | reverse complement strand
AGGCGCCTGCGCCGCGAGCCACCAGGAACAGGAAGCCGCCGGCGATCGCCAGGTTCTTCATGAACATGATGCCCTGCATCTGGTCTCCGGGGACCCAGTGGAACAGCACGGCGCTGGCAACCGAGAACAAGGCCAGCAGCGCCGCGGCGATCGCCCGCCATTCCGCCTCAAGCGCGCCGGTCGCAGCCGGACGGCCGGCGCGGCGATACCAATAGCCGGCGTTCCATAAATCGCCTTCCTTGCGGTGCATGTAAGCATGAACCCACATGGCGCCGGCGTCGACGCCGGGCTGATCAAGCGTATCGACGCATTGATGGGCCGCATTCCAGTCGCCACGGGCGTCGAACCACAAAGCGCGCAAGGGCGGCGACAAATCAGCCGGCGGCGGCCCGGCGGCGATGGCCTGTTCGAAAGATTGAAGCGCTGATGACATCGGGCTTGGCGCAATCCGGCTTTCGGCTTATGAAACGTCATCGTGTTGCGCCGCAGCGCAAACGTCGTCTCAGTTATATTAAACGCCGCGCCGAACCGATGGTCGAGAGCCCCTGCAAGAAATTATGCGCCCTCAACGAGCGGGATATCTGTTCGGGCTGCGGCCGCACGCGCCAGGAAATCGGCGGCTGGACCTCTATGTCCGACGCCGCCCGTGAGACGGTGAAAATTCGCGCCCGGCGCCGTCTCGCCGACGGTCAGGCGAAACCCGCGAAGATTGACTCTCAGGCGCGTCGCGCCTAAAACACGTCGAAATCTCGCAAGAGAACTCCAGTTAAAGCCTATTCGTCCCGCGAGGCGGAAGGCCAACGCCCGGCAGCGCGATGCGCCCCCGGGCGCATTTTGCTTTGGAGCGGGCGTTCTGGCCTCCGCCTCCACAGGAGAGATAAAAAATGTTTGAGAGCCTTTCCGACAAGCTCTCCGGCGTATTTGACAGGCTGACGCGACGTGGCTCGCTTACCGAAGCCGACGTCAATGAGGCGCTGCGCGAAATTCGCCACGCCTTGCTTGAAGCCGACGTCGCGCTCGACGTCGTGCGCTCTTTCACCGACAAGGTGCGGGAGCGCGCCGTCGGCGCCAATGTCATTAAATCGGTCTCGCCTGGCCAGATGGTCGTCAAGATCGTCAATGACGTTCTGATCGAGACCCTCGGCCAAAACGCCGAACCGATCGACCTCGCGGCGCGGCCGCCGGTCGCAATCATGATGATCGGTCTGCAGGGCGCCGGTAAAACCACCACCACCGCCAAAATCGCCAAACGCCTAAAAGAGCGCCACGGCAAGCGCGCGCTGATGGCCTCGCTCGACGTGAAGCGTCCGGCGGCGCAGGAACAGCTCGCCGTTCTCGGACGTCAGGTCGAAGTCGACACCCTGCCGATCATCGCCAATCAGACGCCGGTGCAGATCGCCCGCCGCGCGATGGAGCAGGCGCGCATTGAAGGCTACGATGTCGTGCTGCTCGACACGGCCGGTCGCACGCATATCGATGAGCCGCTGATGCAGGAGATGGCGGACATCAAGTCCTACGCCGATCCGCATGAAATCCTGCTTGTCGCCGATGCGCTCACCGGTCAGGACGCCGTCAATCTCGCCAAAAGCTTCGATGAGCGCGTCGGTCTCACCGGCATTGTATTGACGCGTATGGACGGCGATGGCCGTGGCGGCGCGGCGCTCTCCATGCGCTTTGTCACCGGCAAGCCGATCAAGCTGATCGGCGTCGGCGAAAAGATGGACGCGCTCGACGAATTCTCGCCGGCGCGTATCGCCAACCGCATTCTCGGCATGGGCGACATCGTCGCCCTCGTTGAAAAAGCCGCCGCCGCGATTGACGCGGAACAGGCGCGCAAGGCCGCCGAGCGCATCGCCAAGGGCAAATTCGATCTTCAGGATCTGTGCGATCAGCTCGCCCAGATGGAAAAGATCGGCGGCATTGGCGGCATCATGGGCCTGTTGCCCGGCGTCGCCAAAATGAAAGACCAGATCGCCAAGGCTAATCTCGACGACGGCATGATCAAGCGCCAGCGCGCCATCATTTTGTCGATGACGCCGAAAGAGCGTCGCAATCCCGATCTCCTCAAGGCGTCGCGCAAGAAGCGCATCGCCGCCGGCTCCGGCGCGAAGGTCGAGGAAGTTAATCGCCTGCTCAAACAGCATCGGCAGATGGCCGATCTGATGAAGTCCTTCGGCGCCGGCAAGCGCGGCGGATTGATGGGCAAGGCGGCCCAGATGATGGGTCTCGGCGGCGGCATGGAGATGCCCTCCGAGGAGGAGTTGAAGAAATTGCAGGAGAAGCTGGGCGGCGCGCCGCCCGGCGGCGGTCCCGGCGGCAGCTCTGGTCTGCCGGCTGCGCCACCCGCTGATCTCCTTGCGAAAAAGCCAAGCCTTCCGGGGCTTGGCGGCGGCATGCTGAGCGGGCTCAACCCGTTCGGAAAGAAGAAGTAGCCATCGTCGACTGACGACGGCCCGATACAGCAACAGGAAGCAAACAAATGTCTCTTAAAATTCGTCTCGCCCGCGGCGGCGCCAAGAAGCGTCCGTTTTATCGCATCGTCGTCGCTGACTCGCGCAGCCCCCGCGATGGTCGTTACATCGAGAAGATCGGCACTTTCGATCCGTTGAAGGCGAAGGACGCCGCTGATCGCGTCGTGCTCGATCTCGAAAAGGCGAAAGCCTGGCTCGGCAAGGGCGCGCAGCCGACCGACCGCGTCGCCCGCATTCTCGACGGCGTTGGCCTGCTGAAGCGCGAAGCCCGCAATAATCCGGAAAAGGCGCAGCCGAAGAAGAAGGCGCAGGAGCGCTCCGCCGCCGCCGCCGAAGCGGAGAACGCCGCGAAGGAAGCCGCCGCTGCGCCGGCCCCGGCTCCGGAACCGGCTGCTGAAGAAGCGCCGACCGAATAAAAACTTTTTGCGCCCGGCGGTTCAGCCGCCGGGCCGCTGCTCCCGGCCGGCATGACAGCCCCTCACGCATCATCGCTCGTTTTGATGGGCCGCTTTGGCGCCCCACATGGCGTGCGCGGCGAACTCAGGCTGCAAAGCTTCACCGGCGATCCACTGGCCATCGCCGATTACGGTCCGCTCACCGACAAGAGCGGCAAGAAAACTTTCACCCTTCTCAATCTGCGCCCGCAGGGCAAAGACATGCTGGTCGTTCGTCTCAAGGACGTCGACGACCGCGACGGCGCGCAGGCGCTGAACGGCGTCGAACTGTATCTCGCGCGCGACAAACTCCCTGCGCCCGATCCGGAAGAATTCTATCTCGCCGATCTCGAAGGTCTGCGCGCTGAAACGGCGACCGGCAAGCCGATCGGCCGCGTCGTCGCGCTGCGCAACTTCGGCGCCGGCGACATTCTCGAAATCGCGCCCGCAAGCGGCGGCGACACGCTGATGTATCCGTTCACCAAAGCGGTGGCGCCGATCATCGATCTTGCCGGCGGACGCATCGTGGTGGAGCCGCCGACGGAAACGGAAGGCGAGAACAAGAACGACAACGAGAACCCGGTCGAGGACTAGCCCGCTCATTCTTTCGCATGGCATAAGTCGGGGCATGTGGCGCGCGACGGTTTTGACCCTTTTTCCCGAAATGTTTCCCGGGCCTCTTGGCCTATCGCTCGCCGGCGACGCGCTGGCGCGTCATGTCTGGTCGCTGGAGACGCGACAAATTCGCGAACAGGGTCTCGGGCGTCATCGCGCTGTCGACGACACGCCGGCGGGCGGCGGTCCCGGCATGGTGATGCGCGCCGATGTATTGGCGGCGGCGCTCGATGCAGCCGCGCCGGCCGACGATCCGCGTCCGCGCCTATTGATGTCGCCGCGTGGCGCGCCGCTCACGCAAAGCCGCGTGCGCGCGCTGGCGCAAGGCGACGGCGCAATCATTCTTTGCGCGCGGTTTGAAGGCGTCGACGAACGCATCATCGCCGGACGTCAGCTCGAAGAAGTTTCGATTGGCGATTATATTTTGTCCGGTGGTGAAATCGCCGCGCTGACGCTGATCGACGCCTGCGTCAGATTATTGCCGGGCGTGATGGGCGAAGAAGCTTCCGGCGACGAAGAGAGTTTTGAAACTGGTCTGCTCGAATATCCGCATTACACGCGCCCGCGCGACTTCGAAGGACGCGAAATTCCGGAGATTCTGCTTTCCGGCGATCATGCGAAAATTGCGCGCTGGCGCGCAGAAGAAGCGCTGAAGCTGACGCAGGCCCGTCGCCCCGATCTGCTGGCGCGCCTTAAACCGAAAACAACGCGCTGACGCGATGCGCGCCTGTTACAAGCGCGCATCGCCATTTGTTGAACGTCACGCGTTGGGCGACAGCATTTTTTCCGGACGCACAATGGCGTCGAATTCGGCTTCCCTCACCTTGCCGGAGGCGAGCGCCTCCTCTTTCAGACTTGTGCCATTCTTATGCGCGGCGCGCGCAATCTTCGACGCCGCGTCGTAGCCGATCGTCGGCGCCAGCGCGGTGACGAGCATCAGCGAACGCTCCAGAAAGCGCGTGATATTGGCTTCATCCGCTTCAATGCCATCGAGGCAGCGGGTGATGAAACTGTCGATGCCGGTCGCCATCAGATCAATCGACTCCAGCATGGCGAAGGCGATCACCGGCTTCATCACATTGAGTTCGAGATGTCCCTGCGAGGCGGCGAAAGTGATCGTCTGCTGATTGCCGAACACGCGCGCGCACACCATGGTGATCGCCTCGACCTGCGTCGGATTGACCTTGCCCGGCATGATCGAGGAGCCGGGCTCGTTTTCCGGCAGACGCAACTCGGCGAGACCAGCGCGCGGACCACAGCCCATCAGACGAATATCGCAAGCGATTTTATACAGGCCGGCAGCGAGCGCATTGATGGCGCCATGTGAAAATGTGATCGCGTCATGCGCCGCGAGCGCTTCGAATTTATTGGGCGCCGTGACAAACGGCAGACCGGTCTGCTTTGCGATATTGGCGGCGACCGCGACATCGAAGCCCGGTGCCGTATTGACGCCGGTGCCGACCGCCGTGCCGCCCTGCGCCAACGCCAGCAAATCCGGCAGCGTCGTGCGAATGCGCGACGCGCCATATTTCGCCTGCGCCGCATAACCGGAAAATTCCTGTCCGAGCGTCACCGGCGTCGCGTCCTGCAGATGCGTGCGGCCGATTTTGACGATTTTCTCGAATTGCGACGATTTGCGTTCGAACGCCGCCTGCAAGCGCTCCACTGCCGGCAACAGACGATTGGAGATCGCCAGCGCGCAGGCGACATGGATCGCGGTCGGGAAACTATCGTTGGACGACTGGCCGAAATTAACGTGATCATTGGGATGCACCGGCGCTTTCGAGCCGCGCGGCGCGCCAAGCTCTTCATTGGCGCGATTGGCGATCACTTCATTGACGTTCATGTTCGACTGCGTGCCGGAGCCGGTCTGCCAGACGACAAGCGGAAAATGCGCGTCGAGTTTTCCGGCGATGACTTCCTGCGCGGCGTCGACGATCGCCTTCGCCACATCCGGCTTGATCAGGCCCTTTTCGGCGTTGACCTGCGCCGCCGCCAGTTTCACCCGCGCCAGCGCGTGAACGACGTCGATCGGCATCTGCTGACCGCCAATCGGAAAATTTTCTTTCGAGCGCTGTGTCTGCGCGCCCCAATAGGCCCAGGACGGAACGGCGATGTCGCCGAAGGAATCGCGTTCGATACGGTGATCTTCAGTCATTTTTTCGCTCATCGGCTCAGATTGTTCGCGGCGCGGACCGTTGTCGTCCGTCTTATCGCGTGGCTATGCGGTATTTTGCGGCGACGATCAATCGCGGGCGACGGCGGCGCGCCCGGCGACGGACTTTTCCGTCGGCGACGCCATGAGTTCGGCGAGACGGTTACGGGCGCGGTTGACGCGACTTTTCATCGTGCCCGGCGCGCAGTCGCAGATTTCGGCGGCTTCCTCATAGGACATGCCCGACGCGGCGACGAGAATGAGCGCTTCGCGCTGATCGAGCGGCAGCTTCTGCAACGCCGCTCGAAAATCCTGAAACTCCATGTGCGACTCTTGCGAGTCCGGCGCGATCAGACCCGCAGCGTATTCGCCATCGGGATCGGATGTTTCACGACGACGTTTGCGGAACTCGCTGTAATAAATATTACGCAGAATCGTGAAAAGCCACGCGGTGAGATTCGTCCCTTCCTCGAAGGAATCGAGACTGCTCCACGCCTTGACGAGGGTTTCCTGAACGAGATCGTCTGCGCGGTCCGGATTGCCGCAAATGGAGACGGCGAAAGCGCGCAGACTGGGAATTGCCGGTATAAGGTCGACCTTCGGGCTCTGACGGCCAGGAACGGTTGATCCTTCGTCGGTCACTCTCTCTCCCTTGGCGCGTGCGGCGACGCGTCCAAGGATAGAGCACTCTTTTCAAGCTGATTCAAGAGACTGAGGAAGCGGTCGGGCACCGGCTGGGCGACCACGTCGTCATAAAGATTCTGCAATTCCTTGCCGATGGCGTCGCCGAAATCGACGCTGCCAAGCTTGCGGGAATCCGATCCGGCCATGAGACGCTTTTCGGCGCCGAAGGGCGCCCTCTCCGCGCCAAGGCGCGAGAAGAGGTTCTCCGGATTGTTCTTTCCCATAAATCCCTCAGAAGTCGAATACATGTTCCCTCTAGCGCGCCCGGATGGCGACGTTATAGTGCGCAGCAGGACGGTGGTTAAACGCCCGTAGCGCGGATTGGTTCCGTAAAATTACGAGCTGTTTTGTCGCGGGCGCCGCGCAGGGTGCGGCTCCGGGGCCAAAAGCGTTCAAACGGCGGCGGCGCCAGAGTTGGTGAAAATGTCGATTTCTCAAGACATTGCTGGATATATTCCCTACCTTCGCCGTTTTGGACGGGCGCTGGTCGGCAGCCGCGAAGGCGGCGACGCCTGCGTCATGGCCGCCCTCGAAGCGCTGGTGGCTGACCCGCGCCGCATCGCCGGGGCCTCCGACCTGCGGGTCGCCCTCTATCGCCTGCTGCTCGATGTCTGGGCTCAAGATCCTGGCAATGCGCCTGTGGAACCACAGGAAGCGACCCGGGGCGCCCGTCAGCGGCTTGAGGGCATTTCTCTCAGGCCCCGCATAGCCTTCCTGCTCCATGCCCTGGAAGGCTTTGATGAAGCGCAGGTCGGCGACATTCTCGGCGTGACGGAGGAAGAGGCGATCGCGCTGATGCGCGCGGCGAATTCGGAAATCGCTGACCAGATCGCCACCAATGTGCTGATTATCGAGGATGAGCCGCTGATCGCCCATGATCTGCGCAGCATTGTTGAGGAACTTGGCCACAATGTCTGCGGCATGGCGCGCACCCACCGCGAAGCGGTCGCCGCCATTGGCCCGGCGAAACCGGGCCTCATCCTGGCCGACATTCAACTCGCGGACGGCAGCTCGGGCCTTGACGCCGTGAATGAAATTCTTGGCGCGCTGTCTACGCCGGTGATCTTCATCACCGCCTATCCCGAGCGTTTTCTGACCGGTGCGCCGCCAGAGCCGGCCTTTCTTGTCACCAAGCCGTTCAGCGTAGACAGTTTGAAAGTAGTGATCAGCCAGGCGCTGTTTTTTGATCGCCGGTCACGTCCCAAAGACGTCTAAGTTTTCGTTGCCACACACAACCATACAATTTTTGACTATGCGCCTCCGGTTTTTGCAGGTTTTTGACCAGCGCAGGCTCCTTACCTTTGACGACTCGAGCCATCGGGCGGCGTCAAGCCGCCCGAGACCAGCCTGTGCAAGGCCAGCAAATTTTAAGTGTGATTAATTCATTAATACGGTTGTTGCATTATACTTATGTTTAAGTAACATTATGAATGTCTTTTATTTAGAATCGGTGCTGTCCCATGACCGAACAAAAAAAATCAAAACGCGGCTTTGCCTCCATGGATCCGGAAAAACGCCGAGAGATCGCTCGTAAAGGCGGCCTGAGCGTCCCGGATGAGAAGCGGATTTTCTCGAAAAATCCTGACCTCGCAGCGCGAGCCGGAAGGACCGGCGGCAAAAATGTCAAGCCTGCCAATCGAAGCTTCGCCCGTGACCCAGCGCTGGCGGCTGCAGCTGGACGCAAGGGCGGCCAAGCGTCGCCGCGCGTTGACCGAGATAAGGTTGCAGACGCAGCCGAATAAGGCACTAAATGCCCCCTGAAATCATAAAGTGCTGGCTTGCAGCTGGCGCTTTTTACTTTGAGTAATGGTGCGGAGTCTCAATCAGGCCGCGTGCGGCTTCGACCGCTGCTCCATCAAGGAATAAAGCCCCTCGGTGTTGCGTGTGGCGCGCAGCGACGCCACGAGGCCAGGATCACGCAACTCGCGCGCGACGCAAGCCAGCGCCTTGAGATGGTCGGCGCCCGACGCCTCCGGTGCCAATAACAGAAAAACCAGATCGACCGGCGCACCGTCGAGCGAATCGAAATCGATCGGCCGCTCCAGACGGGCGAAGAGCCCAAAGATCGACTTAACCTTGGTCAGCTTGCCGTGGGGAATGGCGATTCCCTCGCCGATCCCCGTCGAACCCAGACGCTCGCGATGCAGCAAGGCGTCGAAGATTTCGCGCGCGGATAAGCCCGATAATTTGGCGGCCCGCTCGCTCAATTCCTGCAAGAGCTGCTTCTTGTTTGTCGCCCTTAGATTAGCGACCACCGCTTCCGGCGATATAAAATCCGTAAGCCGCATCTAATATCCCGCCTAATCCGTTGTTCTTGATTATGCGCTCTCGTCCGCGCGAGACGCTGAAATCCAAACGCGCTGGCCGTGGGGAAAGGCCATGTATCGCCGCTAACTTGCACAGGCACAAAGCCGAATTGTGACGCGTTCGAGACTTTTTACGAAGGGTTACTCGCCTGCCGGCGGGTCGACCCAGCCGACATTTCCATCGCTACGACGGTAAATGATGTTGACCCGGCCGTTCTCGGCGTGGCGAAAAACCACCACCGGCGCTCCGGTCATATCCAGGTCCAGAACCGCATCAGAAATGGACAAACGGCGCAGCCGCGTCGTCGATTCCGCGATAATCGGCGCGCTGAATTCAACGGGCGCGTCCTGTTCCTGATCCGGCGCCTCGATCACATAGCTCGGCGCAATCTCGTGCTCATGGCCATGGCCCTCGTGATGGTTTTTCAGCCGGCCATGATAACGACGCAGACGCTTCTCGATGCGCTCCGCCGCCTGATCGAAGGTGATGTAGGGGTCCTGGCCGCGGCCGTCAGCCTGAAGCACGACGCCGGAGCTGAGGTGCAGATTGCAATCGGCGCGATAGCCGGAACCCTCCGGCGCGATGGTGACGTGACCGGTGACGCCACCATCAAAAAACTTGGCCGCCGCCTGCTCAAGCCGCTGCGTCACATGACCCCGCAGCGCCTCGCCGATGCTCATATTTTTTCCTGAAACTCTTAATGTCATCAGGTCGCGCCTTTTTTATCGTCCGCCGTCGTTTTGAGCGGCTAACCCTTTGCGACCGCCCGATTTGGGCGGCCGAGATTTGCGTACGGTTAGAAGGCTCTCACCGCGAAGTCAATGCTGCGGGCGGCCCCGGCGAGGCTGGCCCCGGCGGCCTGTTTGACGCGCCGGCGGTCGACCGAAGAAGGGATGCGGAGACTGTCGCGATATTTCGCGACGGTGCGACGGGCGATGTCGATGTTCGCGGTCTTCAGCCTCGCGACGATCGCGTCGTCGGATAAAATAGCGTCCGGCGTTTCATGATCGATCATCTGTTTGATGCGGAAGCGGACTGTCTCCGCAGAATGCGCCTCGCCGCCGGCGTGGGCGGTTGGGATTGAGGTCGAGAAGAAATATTTCAGCTCGAACACCCCACGCGGCGTCATGACGTATTTATTCGATGTCACCCGCGACACCGTCGATTCATGCATGCCGATGGCGTCGGCGATGGCGCGCAGGTTCAGTGGCCGCAAATATTCAACGCCGCTGGTCAGAAAGGCGTCTTGAAGCCGAACGATTTCAGAGGCGACCTTGAGAATAGTGCGGCTGCGCTGTTCAAGGCTTTTGGTCAGCCAGTTGGCGTTTTGTAGACAGCCGGAAATGAAGCTTTTGTCAGCACCGCGCGCCATAGTCGTAACTTTGGCGGCGTAACGCTGATTGACGAGCACACGCGGCAGAGCCTCCGTGTTGAGTTCGACCAGCCAGGAACCGTCCGGCGCGGCGCGTACGATGACGTCAGCGATGACCGGCTGAACAGGCGCGTCGCTGAAAGCGCGACCCGGTCTAGGATCAAGCTGGCGGATTTCCGCCATCATATCAATGATATCTGAGCTCTCGACGCCGCATAGACGCGACAATTGCGCAATGTCGCGCCGCGCAACCAGCGGCAGATTGGCGATGCAGATCTGCATCGCCGGATCGAACCGGTCGCGTTCGCGCAACTGGATCGCTAAACATTCGGCGAGATCGCGCGCACCGACGCCAGAGGGCTCGAAGCTTTGAACAAGCGTCAGAGTCGCCGACGCCGCGGCCGGCCGGGCTCCAAGCCGTGCGGCGAGGACGGCGAGGTCCTCGCGCAAATAACCCGTCTCGTCGATGGAATCGATGATCGCCTGACCCAGCAGGCGTTGCGAGGCCGAAACCCCGGAGATCGCCAATTGAGCGAGGAGATGCTCGCGGAGCGTCGGCGCCGCCGCCACCGAGGCTTCAAGATTGGGCGCGGCGGGATCCACGCCGCCGCCGCTGCCGGTCCAGCCTGTCGCAGAGAGACCTGTTAAGTCTTGAGCGAAATTAATGGCCTCGGTGGCGGACGCCGTTTCTGCAGCAATCGGGGGCGGAGCTTCGTCATGGGTTTCGAGAAGTGGATTGCGCTCGATCTCTTCCTGAAGAAAGGCCGCCAGCTCAAGATTGGAGAACTGCAGCAGCTTGATCGCCTGAAGGAGCTGCGGCGTCATCACTAGGGACTGGCCCTGACGCATCATCAGTCTGGTCGACATCGCCATTGGCGTGGGCCCTCAAGACTTGCACGGACGCCATGGCCCGCTTCTTGCTCAGCTTGAGTTATACCACGGGATGGGCGGATCGGGAGGATCAAAGATTTGGCGAATCCGCACAAAATTTCATCAAGATGAATTTTTAGGCGCTACATTTTGAAATCTTCGCCCAGATAGATCCGTCGGACATCCGGGTTGGCGACAATCTCTTCCGGCGGACCTTCGGTCAGCACGTGACCGCTGTAAATAATATAGGCGCGGTCGGTGAGGCCGAGAGTTTCGCGGACGCTATGATCGGTGATCAACACGCCGATGCCGCGCGCCTTGAGGTGGCGAACGAGATCCTGAATGTCCCCGACCGCGATCGGGTCGATGCCAGCGAAGGGCTCGTCGAGCAGCATGAAGGACGGGTGACCGGCCAGCGCGCGGGCGATTTCGCAGCGCCGACGCTCGCCGCCCGAGAGCGCGATCGCCGGAGATTGGCGGAGCCGGGTGAGACGAAATTCGTCGAGCAGGGCGTCAAGCTCCTCCTCGCGCCGTTTTTCATCAGGCTGGGTGATCTCCAGCACCGCCCGGATATTGTCCTCCACCGACAGGCCGCGAAAAATCGAGGCCTCCTGCGGCAGATAGCCAATGCCCAGCCGCGCCCGGCGATACATCGGCAGAGCGGTGACGTCGTAACCGTCCAGCGAGATCATGCCCTTGTCGGGCTTCACCAGACCGGTGATCATATAGAAAACAGTGGTTTTGCCGGCTCCATTGGGGCCAAGCAGGCCAACCGCCTCGCCGCGCCGGACATGCAGGCTGACATCCTCGACGACGCGGCGCGCCTTGTAGGACTTCGCCAGATTATGGATCGACAGCAGGCCCTTGCCGTCGTCGCCATATTCTTCTTTCAGATAGCCCGCGACCGCGAAGCCTTCCGACGACTCGTCTCCAGACGCATTGTCAATAAGCTGTTGAGATTCAGCGATATCATCGCCCTTGCGCGACCTGTGTGCGCGCAAGGTCTCTTGCCATTTCGTCTGCGCGGCTTCGACCGACCGCGTCAGCGGCGCGGCGGCCTCGCGCAGGCGTGTCGAAAGATCGCTGAAATAGTTCACATCAACCCATCCGGCCCGGATTCAGCGCCGTTTCAAGACTAGGCCCACGGCCGGGTCTGCGCCACGCTTTTTTCGAAAGCGGTGATCTTGTCGGCCTTTTCCAGCGTCAGGCCGATATCGTCGAGACCATTGATCAGGCAATGTTTACGGAAGGGATCGATCTCGAAGGCGATCGCGCCGCCCTCGGCGCCGCGGATTTCCTGCGCGGCGAGATCGACGGTCAGCGTCAAGCCGCCATCGCGTTGCGCCTGGGTCATCAACCGATCGAGATCGGCCTGTCCGATCTTCACCGGCAAAATGCCGTTCTTGAAGCAGTTATTATAGAAAATATCGGCGAAGCTGGTCGAAATGATGCAGCGCAGGCCGTAATCAAGCAGCGCCCAGGGCGCGTGCTCGCGCGACGAGCCGCAGCCAAAATTATCGCCGGCGATCAGGATCGACGCCCCGCGCCAAACCGGTTTGTTCAGCACAAAATCTGGGTTTTCAGCGCCGTCCTCACGATAGCGCATCTCCGAAAACAGGCCCTTGCCCAATCCGGTGCGGGCGATGGTTTTCAGATATTGCTTCGGAATGATCATGTCGGTGTCGATATTCATGATCGGCAGCGGCGCGGCGATACCCGTCAGCGTGGTGAATTTCTGCATTTCTCGGCCTTGGCAGGGGCGCAGACGATGAAGCTGTCGCGCCGGTCAGGGCGCCGTTTACCAAATCGGTCCGCGCAGCGCAAAGGAGCCGGCGAACGATTACGAGCCGGCGTGACCTGTTCGCGGCGCTCGGAATCTGGTTTAAGTCGCCAAAATCCACAGTGTTGGCGCGGCGGGGGTCTCTTAGCATCGCCTGTCGTCACGCCTCTGAGCCAGCCACCGCCCATGAACCCGCGCCCATGAACCCGATTGTAATCGAGACCATCGGTTATCTCGCCGCGGCGGCGAATGTCTTCGTCTTTGTCTCGAACACAATGATCCCGTTGCGTGTCGCGGCCAGCGTCGCCAATGCGCTGTTCGCGATGTATTTTTTCATCAATGGCTATTATTCGCTCTGCGCGCTGAACAGTTTTCTGTTGCCGGTTAATCTCGTGCGGCTCAAACAGATGCGCGATCTCGTCGATCACATGCGTCGGGCCAATAGCGAAGGAGCCGGTGCGGCGTTCGATTACGAATGGCTGCGCCCCTATATGCGCACGATCAAACTGCCGGCGGGCTTCACCCTGCATTATCGCGGCGATCTCGCGGATGAAGCCTATGTACTGCTGCGCGGCGAGGTGCGTCTGTTTGAACCCGGCGTTATTTTGAAGCCTGTCGCGTTTTTTGGCGAAATGGGCATGTTCACCGATGAAAACCGGCGCACCGCGACCGCTGTCGCGGAAACGGACATTGAACTTCTCGCCATACGTTACGACGATCTGCTGCAACTCGCCGCGCAGGATCCCGAATTCAGTTTCTATCTGATGCGTTTGATGATGAAACGCATGCAGCACAATCTTGAACTTGCCGAACACGCCGGCGCCTGGCCGACGCTTCCCGAAAAGTCACACGCCGACGAGACTCATGAACGATAAAATTCATCCTGTTCCCGAAAACTGGAAACGCGCCGCGTTGATTGACGCGGAAGCCTATCGCACACGCTATGCAGTGGCGGCGCGCGATCCCGATGGCTTTTGGGCGCGGGAGGCGCAACGGATTGACTGGATTACACCCTTCACCAAAGTCAAACATACAAGTTTCGATCCGCATAATGTGTCGATCAAATGGTTTGAAGACGGCGCCACCAATGTTGCGATGAATTGCATCGATCGGCATCTCGTGACGCGTCCTGATAAAATCGCGATCATCTGGGAAGGCGACGATCCCACCCTCTCGCGCCATATCACCTATCGTGAATTGCACGAGGAGGTTTGTCGCTTCGCCAATGTGCTGCGCAATCATGGCGTGCGCAAAGGCGATTGCGTGACGATTTATTTGCCGATGATTCCGGAAGCCGCTTTCGCCATGCTCGCCTGTGCGCGCATCGGCGCCATTCACTCGGTCGTGTTCGGCGGTTTCTCGCCCGATGCGCTCGCCGGG
>JALRFG010000036.1 GCA_023253795.1 Methylocystis sp. | reverse complement strand
CTGTATCGCATTCCCTCTTAATGAGGACGGGGTGGTTTGGCTGTCGCCCTTTTCCATGCTGTCTTATTCAAACGCAGGCTTTGCCATTAGCATACAGACTACAAACGGCTGCCTTGTAGGTCGCAATTGTCAGCGTTGCCTACTCACAACAAATGCTGCGTTAAGCAACATTCATTTTGATTGTTCATACACCCTATATTGCTTTCGCCAATTCCTCCAACGGCTACAGATAAATCTGGCAGTATCTTTGGCGTGAACATCAAAGGTTCAACAAGCAGCGATGTCTCCGCCGATGTATGACAGACTTATTTAGCACTGTAGACAAAAGACTAAATAATTTTATGAAAGAACAACACCCCATTCAAAACATTTATGATGAACTATTGAGTATGAGAATAATTGAGAACCAAACAGACTTTAGCGTGATGTGTGGCAGAACGCCTGCGTGGTTCAGCACATTAAAAGCACGACGCTTGCCAATAACGACAGACGCAGCATTGACGCTTGCCTTCAAACTGCGTCGTAAAGCACGAGCATCTATCTGTCCCGACAAGCACCAGCAATTGATGGCAATAAGTGATAGATTGTTGGAATGTGCTGAACAGCAGATAGCAAAGAAGGTGGCGTTTGCTGATGAGTGGACTGATAAAAATGAGAGCATTTGAATTTACGCAGCCGCTCACTATACAGCAGCAACAGGATAAAAGCCTGAAACAGCAAGCAAAGCGTATACAGATACAGCAGAAGCAGCAGTGTTTACGCAAGCAGCGTGAAAAACTCGCTGCTACTACAGTCCAACTCACAAAACTACAAAACAAAAGCCCGTAGCAGCCCGCTATATGCCATTTATAGCCATGCCCGCTATTGTGTAGCAGGGCAGGGGCTGCGTTGCTGTATGACGCTTATTTCGCTTCGCTTCGCCCTCGTAAAATCATCCACGATTACGAGATGTAGCATAATGCTATTTGTTGTTATTTTGCTTCTGCTTTTTGCTTGGTCAACCGAAATAATGGGGTGATTTGGCTGATAATTCGGTTGCTCTTGCTGCTTATTGAATAAACAATGCTGATGAAATGGCACAGTGCTAAAATCACAAATCGTGGCTGATTGTAGCAACCCCGATATTCCATCAAAAAACTGACGCTGATTACGCATTATTGGTAGGAATAGATAATAACTGACCACATGCTTGAGGCTGGCTCGAACATTGGAGTTGGCAATGAGCACACTAAAAGCACTCAACATTACCACGCTTCCCAAATTGTCCAATAGCGATCCTGTTATGAAGCGTCGTGCTAAACTGCTGACACAGTTGGAGCAGCAGTTGGCTTTGGCAAATGACCCCATGTTTGTTATGACGGCGCAGAAGTGGCTTAAGCAGGATGATGGCAGTAAGCAATTAGTGGAAAAGCAGAAGCGTGTGAAAAAGTGGTGGGTTGTTGATATGATGGGTAACTGCTTCTTCACTGTCCGCTATGGATCAAAACTTATTGAGATTGAAAAAGGCAAAGCGGCTATTGCTGTTGGTGATAAGACGAACTTGGTCGCTGTGATTGAGGCTGTGATAACGGCTGTGCGGAATGGTGAGTTTGACGCATTGCTTAATGGGATACAGCGTGTTGGACAGAAGGCTGTGAAGAAGGCAGCGTAAACCTAAATGTGTAGTAGGGGCAGCTTTGGAGCTGCTCTTACTTCTTTAGAAGAAATTACGTCTACCCTCAAAAGGTAACTACTCATTAATTATATCGATTTCTCCTATTATTCAATATGAGGATTTCATTTATAACTCCTGTATAATAGTAATTTATTAGAGTTAATATCGCTGTTCATGAATTGTTGCATTGAGTGAGTTCTGAGCTGATTTAAGTTGTATATGCATTTGTATTGTTCTCACCGAGTATATGTTATGCTTCCACAAATATTTTATTTTTTTGCGTATTTCTCTCTCTCAACGAGTATTGAACTTAAGCCCTCCATTCCATATATGCCCCCTGCTCAAGTAGGGGTTTGAGATGAAGCTTCAGGTAACTACTATTGCCACGGCTAAACAACTCGCCACAATGACCGCGAGATTTCAGATTCTTGCAGCTCCCGAAATGCCCGCAGATAAATTAAATAACCTGAGTAAAGAATTGAATGCTAACCTCAATGCGAGACTGGATGCACTTGCGGAGCATCATAGGCTGCGACTTCGCGATAGACCCATACTTAGCGTTGCTGCAAAGGAAGCATATCAAGCAGAGATGCAAAGAATTCGTCAATGGATGGTCGTTGCTCCTAAAACTCTGAATTGATTGAATGTGGCTCAAATCAGGGTTGCCCCCTCGTAGCTGAAGTGCGGAAAGTGGCCATATACGCTGTGAGATCACATACTTGCCCTATATGCGGATCCTTATGAGCCGAGTTTCCCTGGCAATCTGGCTTTCCTGAGTTTGATGTTGATTGCTGGGTAAATGATTTGTTGCCGCGCAGGGCAGCTTGGGGCGTATACATACGGGCGTGTGTTTGCTGTCGTCGTTGATTAACATCCTAAATCTTGATAATGCTTGATTATAAAATGTTTTTTGTGGCGTTGGAAATATGAAGAAGAGCACTAAACACCCTGTATCAATCGCTTGTCTGATGCTTCTTGCGTCGGGGTCTTTTGCTCATGCCCAAGATATAAATCCACTGGGGTCTTTGTGGTCCGTTGTTACAACGCCGCCACCGAATATTCCGACAAAGCACCCAGATATTGGAATGAGTTACGCTGACTTCTCTGCCCTCACACGATCCTCAGGCTATGGCGACCCTTATGCGGTCACCAAAAAGAACGCGACGATGATTTATTCTTTACCTCGTCAGATAGACATATATTTCTGGTTTACACACAATCGGCTTGAAAAAATTACGCAGGTTTTACCTGATGATGAAAAGTCATGGGAAACTAATGTAATTTCTCCTGAGGGTTCTATTAAGCACCCTCTATTCTAATCGGTATATACTCCCTATTACTTGGCTGTATAAGACTCGTAACGCCAAGACTTATTACAGTGGCTGTCCTGGCAATTTAACATCAGGATTCTGTCCTTCTTTAACGGTAAGGCTGATGTTGTAAACTGCAATCTCTCCCTTGGCATCTGTGATTTCGTAGATGACCGCGTCTGATCCTTTATATCCAGCGTTGCCAGTATAAAAGACTACATTGGCTGGAGCCTGAAGGCTGGGGCAGTTAGGTATTTTATTTGTTGTCACAGTCCCGCGTCGGATCGTTAGTAATCCATGTCTGGGTGGCGTTATCACTCTTATTGATGGAGGAGGGGCGGCAGAACAATCTTTCTTACCTGTGGCGAAATAATCTAATTGAGTCTGCGCACCAGCAATTGCTTCTGCGCTCTTGTAATTCACTGACTGAGCTGTCGCCGATGTAGTGAATAGGGTTGTTATTAATATCGTTAGGTGGCGAAATATCATCGGTTTCCCTTTGTGGATCTCGGGTAGTTTTACCCGCACTATGAGGGTAGTTCAGTAAGGGTAACCTATAAGATTCTTGGATAGTGGAAAGTTTATCTCTGGTCAGGTGAAATTTGCCCGATAGCCCAATATTGCGGCAAATGCTCCATGCAAATTGGTTTTTGGAGTTTTGTTCTTCTGGTTAGCAGGAATTATAAAGCAAAACCCCTGCCCTCTAAAAGGGTAGGGTTATGACTTTTGCCCTCGCTATTCTAATTAACCGAGGAGTCCGCCAGAACCTCCCGTTGATGTTGAACCGACAACGCCGACTCCCGTGGAGGGATCCGCGCTTGGCGCAACTACAAGATTGTGCGGAGGGGTCCAGTCAGCTGCCTTGATGGCGTCCTGAATTTGGTTTGCCATGAAAGGCTTAAACATATCTGGCAAAGCATAATAAGCAGCCAGTGCGTAGTTGTCTCCATGTCCGTACCAGAGTTCGTCCAGGAAAAATACTTCCGAAACCGTAATATGACCATTTGTCAAAGTTTCTAAAGCTTTAGCTATGCCATAGAGTTCTTGGTTGGTATTAATCTGGCTCATAGCGTGACCTCTACTGCCGCCCGAAGAAATCAGGCGCGCATATCAAACCAGTATGCTCAGGATAAAAAAAAAACAAGTTCAATTCTGGTAATCTGGGCTTCCTTATGAATGTTTACAATTACGTGGACTGCAATTCCTTATCTATTAGGAACGAAACTGGCCGCGCAGCTAAATGAGATTGCAAAAAATATTTTCGTTTAGGGAGAATGTTTAAAGGCTATAACTTAATCATAACCATAGATAATTAGAAACCCTATCGTTGCTATTGAAGTATGGGCATGATGATATGAATTATATGCATCGTTGATAGGGCTAAAAATCTGGGGATAATTTCGTAGACCTTTGATTGTGGGCCATAAGCAGTTTTACCGCTATACAACAAACTATACAATATACAATTTAAAACATTGAAAAATAACAAAGATCTCATTATTCGTAATGAGGGGGTCGGGAGTTCGAATCTCTTAAGCGGCACCACCTTCCTGATCTTTCGAACATCTGCTTATGACGCCAGCGTGTGATCGCGGGGCGTCGTTTTGCGTTCGCATCATCGCTTGTTTGTTGCGCCAGCAGCACGCGCCATACGCGATCTTCAAAAAACATGCGCGATCTTCAAAAAATGTGAGGGCCGCCAGCAAGCTGACGGCCCTCCCAGGTTGCGCCCACGTGGGTGAGGGGAACGGCAGGCGCAACCAGTTCCGAAATTTATGTGAACTATGAATTAAACGCGGCTTGCTCGCCTTTGCGTCATGTTGTTTGAGCCTCGTGCTCAACTTGCGAGAGAATATAATCGCGCCTTGCCGGAGCGAATGTGCGCCAGCGCACAGAGGCGGCGGCTGTTGATCTGGCTTGCCTTGTGTGGTTCGCCTGTCTCTCAAATGCGGGTGAGTTTGTGAGCACGCTTGTGCGCGCGCTCAGGATCAGGAGGCGTTATGCGTTATTTTTCGTTGGTTTCAGCGACGCTTGCGCTGTTGGCGGTTTCTTTCGCATCGTCTCTGGCTGGTCCGGCTAATAATTTACAATTTGCGATCGAGAATACGCGATTGAGCATTGAGGCCGGCGTGGCGAAGAACAAGGACGCCATGCTGGATAATTTAGAAAGTGCGCGTGATTTCGCTGTCTACGCCAATGAAGATCACCCCGGCGGCGAGATCAAAAACGCGATCGACAATCTGGGTGAAGCGATCAGTCACACGGTGGCGGATCATCTCGACGACGCCGTTATCGACGCGCGGCAAGCGCTTGCCGCTCTCAAGAAAGCGCATTGACGCAAAGCGTTCAGAGCTCGGCCGTGTCGCCATATTCCGGCGTCCGACAACGCCAGCCGAGTTCGTCCTGTATGCGTAGCCGCAGCGCATCGGCTGCGCAGGGCTCGCCATGGACGATGAAAGTCATGCGTGGCGGGCGATGGAAATTATGCAGCCAGCGCATGATTTCATCGGCGTCGGCATGCGCGGAGAGCATGTCGAGATTAGCGACTTGCGCGCGCACTTGAACATATTCGCCGAAGAGTTTGATCGTATCGGCGCCGGCGACAATGCTGGCGCCGCGTGTGCCGGACGCCTGATAACCGGCGAAAAGAATCAGATTGCGCGCATCGGGCGCGTAATTGCGCAAATGATGCAGCACGCGGCCGCCTGTCGCCATGCCGCTTGCTGAAATAATGATTTTTGATCGTGCGTCGGCGATAATCTCTTTGGAACGCTCAGGCGTTTCGACATATTCCGCAATGGCGCAGGCCCGCCGCCAATCCTCTGCGCCAAGTCGGTGATCTTCCGGAAATTGATCCAGCGCGGCGCTGGCGTCGATCGCCATTGGACTGTCGAGATAGATCGGAACATCCGCTAGTCGCCCGGCCGATTTCAGCCGTTCGAGATGATAAAGCAGACTTTGTGCGCGTCCGACGGCGAAAGAAGGAATAACCACAGAGCCGCCGCGACGCAGCGCGCCTTCGATCAGATTGGCGAGAATGGGTTCGACCGCGCGACGGTCGTGCAGACGATCGCCATAGGTGGATTCGACCAGAAGATAGTCGGCGTCGTTCATCGCTGCGGGATCAGGCATGGTCGGATCGCCATAGCGTCCGAGATCGCCGGAAAAGACGATTTTGCGACCGCCCCAGGTGAGTTCGACGATCGACGCGCCAAGAATATGGCCGGCGCGCCGCAGCCGGATTTCGGGACCCTGTTTCAGTTCATGAATGCGCTCGAAAGCCAGCGACTGAAAGAGCCGCAGCGCATGGCGCGCATCGTTCGAGTCATAAAGCGGCAGCGCGGGTTTGTGTTTCGAGAAGCCGCGACGATTGGCGTAGTCGGCGTCCTGCTCCTGCAAGCGGGCGCTGTCCGGCAGCAGAATCTTGCATAATTCGCGCGTCGCTTTCGAACAATAGATTGGCCCCTTGAAGCCATCGCGGACCAAAGCGGGCAGATAGCCGGAATGGTCGATATGCGCATGGGTGAGAATGACGGCGGCGACGCTTTTGGGTTTGATCGGCAAAGGCGCCCAGTTGCGCAGGCGTAAATTCTTCAGGCCCTGAAACAGGCCGCAATCAATGAGAATGCGCTGGCCCTTGCGCTCCAGCAGGAAGCGCGAGCCCGTGACGCCGCCGACGCCGCCAAGAAAAGTCAGGTTCATGCAGGCAAGACTACGCGCAAACGGCGGCGATGCAAATCGTCGGGCTAGCCCTCCAGCGTCTCGCGCCTGATTTCGAGCTCCAGCCATTCCTCTTCGGCGGCGGCGAGTTCCGTTTCAACGCCGCCGAGCATTTCGCTCGCCTTGGCGAATTTCGCCGGATCACGCGCATAGAGTTCGGGATCATCGAGCAACGCTTGTAGCTTTGTGCGCTTGTCGCGCAACTCGTCCATTTTCTTCGGCAGCGTCGTGAGCGCGTGTTGCTCCTTGAAGGAGAGCTTCGCTTTTGGCGCGGGCTTGTCGCCGGCGGGTTTTTCCTTTGATGGCTTTTCTTTCGCGTTCTCGCGTGCCGGCGCATCGGCGCCGCGCGCTTCGACGCCGCGCGCTTCGACGCCCATGCCGCGCTGCGCGATCATGTCGCTGTAGCCGCCGGCATATTCAAACCAGCGGCCGTCGCCTTCGCTCATCAAGACGCTGGTCGCCACGCGATCGAGAAAATCGCGATCATGGCTGACCACGATCAATGTGCCGGGATAATCGGCGAGCATTTCCTCCAGCAGGTCGAGCGTCTCAAGATCGAGATCATTCGTCGGCTCATCGAGAACCAGCAGGTTCGAAGGCTTCGCCAGTGCGCGCGCCAGCATCAGGCGGCCACGCTCGCCGCCGGAGAGTTTGCCGATAGGCGTGCGCGCTTGTTCCGGCTTGAATAGAAAGTCTTTCATATAGCCGACGACATGGCGTCGCTCGCCATTGATCTCGACGGTGTCCGAGCCGCCGCCGGTGAGCGCGTCCTGTAATGTGGTGTCGGGTTTGAGGCTGGCGCGGCTTTGGTCGAGCGTCGCCATGTCCAGATTGGCGCCGAGCTTCACCTTGCCGGAGTCGGGCGCCAGCGCGCCGGTCAGCAGATTGACCAGTGTCGTCTTGCCTGCGCCATTGGCGCCGACAATGCCCAAACGATCGCCGCGCAAGACGCGGGTTGTGAAATTATCGACGATCACGCGATCGCCCCAGGCCTTGTGCAGCTTGAGCGCTTCGATCACCAGTTTGCCGGAGATCTGGGCTTCGCTCGCTTCCAGCTTGACGTCACCAGTCGGCATCACGCGCTGCCGACGTTCGGCGCGCAGCGTTTGCAGCCCCGCGAGACGTTTGACGTTGCGCTTGCGTCGGCCGGAAACGCCATGGCGCAGCCAATGTTCTTCGGCGACGATTTTGCGATCGAGCTTGTGCTGCTGCTTGTCTTCTTCTTCGAGTTCGCGGTCGCGCCACGCTTCGAATTCGGAGAAGCCGCGCGCAAGATGCCGGGCGCGGCCACGGTCGATCCAGACCGTCTCGCGGGTGAGATCCTGCAGGAAGCGTCGATCATGGCTGATCAGCACCATCGCCGAGCGCAGGCGCGCCAGCCTCTCTTCCAGCCAGAGAATGGTCGGCAGATCGAGATGGTTGGTTGGTTCGTCGAGCAGCAGAATATCGGGTTCGGGCGCCAGCACGCGCGCCAGCGCGGCGCGGCGCGCTTCGCCGCCCGAAAGCGTCATCGGATTTTCGGCGCCGCTCAGGCCAAGATCGCGCAACAGGCTGAGCGCGACATGCGGATCGTCGAGCGGCCCCAGCCCGGCTTCGGCATAGGCGGCGGTGGTGGGGAAGCCGGAGAAATCCGGCTCCTGCGGCAAATAACGCAATGATGCGCCGGGTTGCAGAAACCGCACGCCGGCGTCGGCTTCGATCTCGCCGGCGGCGATCTTGAGCAACGTCGATTTGCCGGAACCGTTGCGGCCGACAAGACAAATGCGCGCACCGGGCGCGACAGAAAGATCGGCGCCGTCGAGCAGCGGCTTACCGCCGAGCGTCAGCATCGCGCCCTGAAGGCTAAGAAGAGGCGGCGGCGCCATCGCGTGTTTATCCGGTGATGATGTGCGGGAGGAAGGCGGAACGCTTAATGCGTATGGTCGTGCGTGTGATGACCTTGCGACGCTTTCTCGCGTTTCTCGGCGTCAGCCGGAACGACGACGAGTTCGCCATAGCGCACGCCGCGTTCGGCGATCAGATGACGGCCGAAATGTTCGACTTCATGCCGGGGGCCGCGCAGCAGCGACACTTCAAGGCAGGAATGTTCGTCGAGATGCACATGCAATGAGGCGATGGATAATTCATCATGCGCATGATGGTCGTGCAGGATGCGCTTGGCGAGTTCGCGCGTCTCGTGATCATAGACGTAAACCGCCGCGCCAACGCAGCGACGATTGGGATCGTCGGTCTCGGGTTTCTTGAGCAGAGCGGCGCGAACCAGATCGCGCACAGCTTCCGACCGGCTCTGATGGCCCGACTGCTTCATATAAGCGTCGAGATCGTCCATCAGGTCGTCGTCGAATGTCATCGTCACGCGTTGCATCAGGCGTCTCCCGGACCAATTATCTCCAGAAATACGCCACGCGGCGAACCAAAGCAAAAAAGGCCGGTCGCTGTTCGGCGACCGGCCCGAAATGGGGCATGAGCCTCAAGGCGTCAGTGATGCGCGCCGTCGTGATCGTGCGAGTGGCACATCTGGCTCTGGTGGCAGTGATAATGCTGGTGATCGCCCGGACGCGTCGAGGCGTTCGCCGGATGGGCGATGGCGGCGAAATTCGAGGCGACCAGCGCCAGAACGGCGAGGCCAATAGTCCTGAAACAAGATCCCGACATCATGCGACGCTCCCGGTTAATCGCGCGGTTTATTCGCGGATATCGGACCCTGGAGCAGGAATAGGACAAAATGATGTCATCTGCATGCCGGGGCCGGCCTTATTCCGGGACGACGCCGATCCGTTGCAGGAACCAGAACACGCCCGCAATGGCGATCAGCGCCGAGAGGACGTAAACCAGCTTTTCGCTGCGTTTGCCGCCGGTCATCTTGTCGATGGCGAACAGAACCGGCATCAGCGGCAGCACGATGGCGACCTGGCCCAGTTCAACGCCAATATTGAACGCCGCGAGCGCCGGGATCACGCCGCCCTGTGGCACGCCCATTTCTGTGAGCGCGCTGGCGAAGCCAAAGCCGTGAATGAAGCCGAACAGGAAGGTGTTGCGCCAGCGATTATCGACATCGCGCGAGAAATAGTTCTCGACGGCGACGAAGATGATCGAAGCGGCGATCAGCGCCTCCACCAGGCTTGAGGGCAGGGTGAAGATTTTCAGCGCCGCCAGCGACAGCGTGATCGAATGCGAGATGGTGAAGGCGGTGACGATCTTCACCACCGGCATCAAGCGCGTCGCCCACAGAACCAGCGCGAACAGGAAGCACAGATGATCATAGCCGGTGACGATATGTTCGACGCCGGCGTGCAGGAACTTCCACATCAATTGCCCGGTCGTCTCCAGCGGCTTGCTGAGATCGAGCGGCGGATCAGTGGGATAGAGCATGGTTTCGCCGGCGTTGTCGCCACCGATCACCGTGACAAGATGTTTGCCTTTGGCGCCCTGCTGCGCCAGCAGCTTCGTTGCGTCATAATGCGCTTTGCCGTTGGCGCTGCCGCAATCGAAGCGCATCACCACCAGCGCGCTATCCTGATTGCTCGGGTCCTCGCCGGATTTTTCGACCGATGCGATGCAGGCGCGACCGGTCTCGTCGCGCATGGCGACGCGCTTGGCGACGAATTTGCCGATTTCCGTCTCCAGAACGCCGGGCGGCGACAGATCAACGTCGGCGCGTTCGTTCATCGTATCCTGAAACATGCGTTCGAGGTCGGTGGCGAGAAAGCCGACGTCGACGAGATAGACGCGATTGTCTTGCGGCGTGATCTTGGCGGTCGAAATGTCGGGGGTGTGCGCCTCGGCAGGCAGCAGGAAGAGGAGGCCGATGAAGATCGAAAGAATAATATTATTCAATACTTTAGTCATCGACCTTGCTTCCCTCGTCGCCGCTCGCCGCGCCTTGTTTCACCTGTTCATAGCAATGAACGCGACGACCGTAAAACGGAGTCCGGCTTAATAGCCGGTCATTTCGAGATAGCCCGCGCCCGTCGTCGAGCCGGAAAGCGTGATCGGCCCTTCCCAATAGGGAAAGCTGGTTCCCATCCAGCTTTTTGGATTGAGCGGCGCGGTTTCGATGTCGAGGCTGCGGCTTTTCACCTGCACACGCCAGCGCGTCGGCAGGTTGCGTTCGTCGATGATGGTCTGCGCCAGTGGTTCGACGACAATGTCGTCGCCGGCAAGCTGCGTGACGCCGCCGTCGGGCGCGATCCAGTTGCCGGATCGATAATCATGTGCGCCGCGTTGACGGAACAGCATCACATGGTCGCCCGATGCGAGATGCAGGGAAAACCAGTCCCAGCCTTTCTGATCCGGCGCCATCGTCTGGCTGCTCCATTCGCGGTCCATCCAGGCGCGGCCGGTAACATGAATGTCCTTGCCGTCGAGCGTCAGCGTTCCGTCGGCCGTGAAAAAAGGCTGGCTGTAGTAATGCGACGCCTGACCTTCGCCCGCCTTGCGGCTGTAGCCCTTGTCGCCTTGCAGCACGAAGGGTCCGTGACGCGTCAGCGTGAGCGTATAAGCGAAACGCGGGCCGCGCGCGTGGAGCGCGCCGGTAGAGAAATCGGCGTCGCGCGCATCGAAGAACCAATCGTCGATGAAAGCGTGAAACGGCGCATTGTCGACGCCGGCCTGACCGACGCCGCCACGCGCCATGCTTTGCGCGAACACATGTTCGGTGGCGCTGGTGAGCGCGGCGTGACCCATCCACGCTGTGCGACTGTCCCATCCGGCGCCGTCGCGCGCTTCGAGCGCATAACGAAACAGAGTCCATTGCGCGCCATAGGCCTGGCCATCGTCGCCCGTGAGATTGGCGGTGAGATACCACCATTCGGTGCGAAAGGCGGGATGGGCGGCGTGGTCTTGCGGGAAGAGGATCGGCGTATCCGGTTTCGGCAGCGCAAATTCCGGCGCGGCGGCGCCCAGCCAGCTATAATCGGCGGCGCGCGCCGTAATGGGCGCCAACGCCAGCAATAGCAGCGCAAACAGCCTAGCGTTCATTGGCGAAGACTTTCAGCAAATCCACCGGCGCCGTGCGCGCCAGCCGCATCACTGGCGCCAGCCCGGCGAAAAGCGCGGTGATCAGCGCAATGACAAAGACCGTCAGCCAATGCAGCGGAAATACATGCATCGGCAGTCGCCAGCCAAATGCGACGACATTAACGATGGCGACCAGCGCCCAGGTCATGAACAGGCCGAGCGGAATGGCGAGCACGGCGGCCCCTGCGGCGAAGACGAGAATGCGCAGCATCTCCATCAGCGCCAGCCGCGTACGGGTGACGCCGATCGCCCATACCGGCGCGACATGCGCCAGCCGCAGATTGCTCAGCGTCAACAGGCTGGCGAAAAGCGCGATGGCGGAGACAATCAGGGTCAGCGCGTTCAGCGCGGTGGTGACGGTGAATGTGCGCTCGAAAATTTCATTGGAGATTTTCTTGACCTCCGCCTGATCGATGATCCGCGTGATCCGCGCGCCGAATTTTTCCTGCATTCGCGTCATCACGCGCGCCGTCGCTTCCGGAGCGACGCGCAGACTGTAATGCACGCCGGAAGCGTCGGAGAAATGTTGCGCCAGCCGCGCATGATCAAGACGTATCTGACCTTTCGGATTGCCGTAATCAGGGAAAATGCCGGCGACGCGCACGCGCCAGAGGTCGCCGGTCGTCGGCAGATCGAAACTGTCGCCGGGTGCCAGTTTCAGCCGTCGCGCCAGTTGTTCGCTGACCAGCGCCGCATCCGTTTCATGCAAGATGCGCCAGACATCCGGCTGCGCGGCGTTGAGCGGGAAATGTTCGCTATAGGTCTCGTGCGGCGTCATGCCCATCACTTCAACCGGCCAATCGCCAATGCGGGTTTTGGTGCGCCAGACCGGCAGGATCGTCGCGATCTCTTTGTCTGTGCGCGCCCAGTTTTCGATGTCGCGCGCGTCGGCCGGCGTCGCCGCCTCATAATAGATTTCGGCGACAAGTCTTTCATCGAGCCAGCCGGTGAAGGTGCGGCGAAATCCCTCGACCATGCCGCCGACGCCAATATTGGTCGCCAGCGCCAGTAGCAGCGCCATCAGCGCCAGCGACAGACCCGAGATTTCCTGTCGTCCATCGGCGAAAAACCAGCGCGTCAGCGGCGCGCGGGACAGTGTTTCACCAAGGCGCAGCAATGCTTCCAGCGCCAGCGGCAGTAACAGAGCGACGCCAAGCAGCGTCGCAGCGATCACCACAAAGCCGCCCTCGAGCGTATCGGCGAAACGGTCGGCGAGGACCGCGACGATCAGGGAAAGCGCGGCGAAGATCGCCTGTCGCATGAGATAGCGGCGATGCGCCTCGCGCCAGGCGATGGGCCGCGCGACGCTGAGAACCGGCAGATTGAATGTTTTGACCAGGCCGCCGGCGCCGGCGAACAGCGCGCCGCCGCCCGCCATGGCAAGCGCGGAAATCATCCAGCGCGCATCAAGCGTCAATCTTCCGGAGATTTGCGCGCCATAGAGTCCTTCGAGGCTGGCGGCGACATCCGGCAACAGCGCGGCGGCGATGAGATAGCCGCCGATCACGCCGGCGCCGCCGGCGAAGAGGGTGAAGGCTGCGAGTTCGATGAGCATCGCCGCTATCTGCGCGCGTCCGGAAACGCCCAAAGCTCTCAACGTGCGCAGCAAAGGCAATCGTTGTTCGAACGCCAGACCGAAGGAAGCGTTGACGATGAAGAAGCCGACCAGAAAAGCGAGCAGGCCGAAAGCGGTGAGATTGAGATGAAAGCTGTCGGTGAGACGCGCGAGATCGCTGTCCTCTTCGGCCTCGACGATCCGCAGCTTGTCGCCCGTGATCTCATGAAGCGTCGCCGCATCAATCCGCGCATCCGGCGCGACGATCAGACGCGACAAGCGTGCAGGCCGGTTAAGCGCTTTTTGCGCTACGCCGATATCGACAATGATGGCGCCCGGTGGCGCTTCCGGCAGCGCAACAAACGGCGGTAATCTGAAATCGGGCTCAACAACCGATCGATCGCTGACGTCCACGCCCAATATGCGCAACGTGTCCGGCGCGGCGAAGCTTTGTCCTTCGCCGGTCAACATATTGGTCGCGCTGCGATTGCCGGAGAGCGGCGCGAGACCCGCGTCATGCGGCAGCGTCAGCGGTTCGACGCCGATCAGCCGCACGGTCTTTTTGCCGATCCGCACCGCGCCTTCGAGCGCCGGAGAGACTTTCACGCCGGCGCGACGCAGCGCGATGAACAAATCCTGCGCGAAAAGTCCGCCTTGCGCGGCGACAAGATTTTGCGCCTTGCCGCCGGTGAAGGCCGCTGCCGCGCTATCATAGCTGCGCCGCGCCTGCGCATTGAGCGCCTGCACGCCGCTCCACAATGCGGTGGCGATAGCGAGTCCGAGCAACAAGGTCGCCAGATTGGCGGGATGTTTGCGCCAATGGCTGGCGAGCGCAGCGAGCGTCCAGAAAATCTGTCTCATCCGGAAACGAGCGCTCCTGCTTCGAGCGTCGCCTGGCGTTGCAGTCGCGCCGCAAGGCGAGCGCTATGCGTCACCATCAGGAACCCGCAGCCGGTTTCTGCGACCAGTTCGAGCGTCAGCGCCAGCGCGGCGTCGCCGGTTGGCTCGTCGAGATTGCCGGTCGGCTCGTCGGCGAGCAGAAGTCGCGGCCGGGCGGCGAGGGCGCGACCGATGGCGACGCGTTGCTGCTGGCCGCCGGAAAGTTGCTCCGGATAACGCTCGACCAGACCAGCAAGGCCAAGCCTTTGCGTCAGTCGCGCCAGCCAGTCGGGATCAAGACGGTTGGCGAGCCGGGCCTGAAAGGCGAGATTTTCGCCGACCGTCAGGCTGGCGATCAGATTGAACTGCTGAAAGACAACGCCAATGGTTTCGCGTCGCACCGTCGCTTTAGCGCTTTCCGGCAGCCGCACGATATCGACGCCGTCGAGCCGGATTTCGCCGGCGTCAGCGTCGTCCAGCGCGCCGACAAGATGCAGCAACGTGCTCTTGCCGCTGCCG
>JALRFG010000035.1 GCA_023253795.1 Methylocystis sp. | reverse complement strand
AGGCGGCCGAAGAGCTGGAGAATTATGGCGTTTCGACGACGGTCGCGGACGCGCGTTTCGCCAAGCCGATCGATCGCGATCTCGTGCGTCGCCTCGCCGCCAATCACGAAGTTCTGATCACGGTCGAAGAAGGTTCAATCGGCGGCTTCGGTTCGCAGGTCTTCCAGGCGCTGTCCGACGATGGTCTGCTGGATGGCGTGCGCGGAGCCTTCAAATTCCGCAGCCTGATCCTGCCCGACGCCTATATCGATCATGACAAGCATGAAATCATGATCGCGAAGTCGATGCTTGATTCAAAGGCGATGGTCGCCAAGGCGCTGGAGCTTCTCGGCGACGAAAACGCCGCATCGCGCGTCATGATCGCCTGAGCGTAGGCGCGCTCAGCGATCGTCCATTTCTTTCTGGATGGCGCGCGCCAGCGCGCCAATACGCTGCTCGATCAGCGCAGGGCTTTCGCACACATAAGTCACCATCCGTCGCTGCTCTTCGAACAGACGCAGCCGCCATTGCAGCGCTTCGCTCGCCTTGCGGATCGCTTCCGGATCTGCGGGTTTTTGATCCTGAACCTTGCGCATCTCCTCGCTGCCCTGACGCGCTGTCTCCGCCATGTCTTTCAGACGGTGTCCGAAGCGATCAAGGCCGTTGATCACCTCATGACGCTCATCATTCATCGCTTCATATGTTCCGGCGAAGAGACGCGTCAGGCGCGCCTTGCTTTCAGCGCCGGCGGCATGCGCGAAATCGGCGATCAATTTTTCGGCGTCGGCGAGCGGCGTGCGACGCTGACGGATACGCGACACAAGATCGGCGACGCTGGCGTCATTCCGCCAGCTTTGGCGTTCCGCGTCGATGGCCGGACCGTTCCAGAGGCCGCCAATGGCGATGTCCGGCACACGCACCTGCTTGCAGGGCCAGTCGCCTTGCGTGGGCGTCTGCGCCATTGCGCCAGCGGTCTGCGTCAGCAACGCCAAAATCACGATGCGGGACAATTTCATGCGTCGGTCGCCTTTCCGGAATCCGCTCTGTCGCGACTATAATGCCTCATGCGGATCATTCCCGTCATTGATATTCGAAACGGCGCCGTTGTGCGCGCCGTCGCTGGTCGGCGCGCTGATTATCGCCCGCTTGTCTCCAGGCTGACGGCCGCCGTCACGCCGGTCGAGACGGCGCGCGACCTCATGGCGTTTTATCCATTCGATACGCTCTATATCGCCGATCTCGACGCCATCGAAGGCCGTGGCGACAACAGGTCGGCGATCCGCGCGATCGGCGCATGTTTTCCAGATCTCGAACTTTGGGTCGATCCTGGCCTGCGTTATGCGGCGGAAGCTTCGCGTTGGCGTGATCAGCGGAAGCTGCGGCTGGTTGCGGGCAGCGAAAGCCTCGCAAGTATGGACGAATTGCGCGCGTTGAACGCGTCCGACGATTGCATTCTGTCGCTGGATTTTCAGGACGCGAACTTTCTTGGCGACCCGGCCTTGCTTGAAACAAGCGCGCTCTGGCCGTCGCGCGTCATTGCGATGACTCTTGCGCGTGTGGGCGGCGGCGCAGGACCGGATATCGTGCAACTTTCGGAAATTATTGCGTGCGCGGGAGCGCGTGACGTCTATGGCGCCGGCGGCGTGCGCACGACAGCAGATCTTGTCACGTTGAAAGCAGCGGGGGCAGCGGGAGTGCTTGTGTCGTCCGCTTTGCATGACGGTGGATTAACCGCAGAGGCGCTTGCCGCGTTTGAGGGACGTGACGACAAACAATAAAAAAGGGAGCCCAGAGGCTCCCTTTTAAAATTCCCGGCGCTGAAAGATCAGTTGGCCGCGAAGGGATGCTTGGCGGTGACGCGGGCGGAGAGCACGCTCTGCGCCGTCGGGTCGCCCTTCATCGCGCGAGCGATGGCTTCCTTCGTCGCCGTGTAGTTGAAGTCCTGAATCTTCTGGTCGTCGTTGGCTTCCCAGTGGATGAACACGCCGACGCAGATGAACAGGTCATCAGCGGCCGAAAGCGGAATGACGCCTTCAGCGACCGAGTCCGCAACCGCCTTGGCGACGCCATGCTGCGCGGGGCCAAACATCTGAACCGCCTGCTTGGCGTTCTTGATGGTGACCTTGTTGAACAGGATCGTGTTCGGCTTGACCAGCAGGTTCGGCGCAATCACCGCGAGCAGCGTCGTGAAGCCGTCCTTGTTGTTGACCAGCGCGTTCGCAAAGGCTTTTTCAGCCGCAGAGCCGCGCGGACCCATGATCAGATCGATGTGCGCAACTTCATTGCCGTCGCCAACCAGCGATTCGCCAACGCCCATTTTCGCGCTGCTCGACGCGAAGCCGCCGGACGATGACTTCGGAAAAAGCGCGCCTAACAGTGTTTCAAAAAACGAAGCCATTTTATTCCCTTTCCGACGCGACCGTCGCCCCCGCTGTCGCCTTGCGCGTTGGGGAATATGTCACGTTAGTTATTGTTGGCGGCGCGTGACAGCAGCCGCTGCGTCAGTTTTTGGCGGAATCGGGAGCCGCTCGCGGCGACTCCCGATCCGTTTCCCATACCGCTTAGTTGGCGGCGAAGGGGTGCTTGGCTTCGTTGCGCTTGGCGACGACTTCGGCGGCCTTCGGCTCACCGCGCACGGCGCGGGCGATGGCTTCCTTCGTCGCGGTGTAGTTGTATTCCTGGATCTTCTTGTCGTCGCTGGCGTCCCAGTGAATGAACACGCCGACCGAGATGAACAGGTCGTCGGCTTCCGAAACCGGGATCACGCCTTCAGCGACCGAATCCGCAACCGCCTTGGCGACGCCGTGCTGAGCCGGGCCAAACATCTGGACGGCCTGCTTGGCGCCCTTGATGGTGACCTTGTTGAACAGGATCGTGTTCGGCTTGCACAGCAGGTTCGGCGCAACGACCGCGAGCAGCGTCGTGAAGCCGTCCTTGTTGTTGACCAGCGCGTTCGCGAAGGCCAGCTCAGCGGCCGAACCGCGCGGACCCATGATCAGGTCGATGTGCGCGACTTCGTTGCCGTCACCAACCAGCGACTCGCCAACCAGCATCTTGTTAATCAAAGCCATGTGCGTTCCCTTTCCCGATAAAAATCTTGAATGCGATCCTGCGATCGCTTCGAACATATGATTTGGCGGCGGCCGCCAAATCCAGACGAATTGCCGGATAGACCACAGGCCGCCCCGAACGCGCGGGACTCAACCACTTTTGCGGGCTCTTGCCAAGATGGCGCTGAGTCTGTCGACAAAAAGCGTGGCCACCGTCAGATCGGCGCTGGTGCCGGGATTAAGGCCCCGAGACTTCAACACGGCGTCCCAGTCGAGCGCCGCAGCAAACAAGGCGTCCCGCCCGGCGCCGGCGAGCGGCGCAAAGCGGCGCTCGGTTTCGCGCCGGACCGCTTCGGCGGCGTCGGCGCCGTGCTTGCGGGCGATGTGGCTGTCGGGAAATGCGGCCAGAAAAGCCAGATAGATCAGGAGAGTAGCCGTCTCCGCATCGGCGCCGACGCTGCGGGCGCGCGTTAGCGCCGGCTGACCGATCTCGAATATGTCGACAAAACCATGGGCGTATTGATAGCCGATCCGGTCGCGGTTTTGGGCGGCGCGCATGGCCTCCAGCAGGGTCGTGCGGGCGGGACCGGCGACATCATGCTCGGGGGCGTCGCCGAGACCGGCTGGTTGCGCCAGGCTGATCGCCCGAAAGGCGGCGTCGGCGTCGGCGACATTCAGCGCGGCGAGAACCCGGCTGGTTTCGGCGCGCAGATCGACGGCTTGTCCGTCCGGCTTGGGCAGATTCTCCTTCGCCAGATTTTGGCCCGCCTTGGCCAGCGGCGCGCAGAGCAGCACGATTCCCAGATTGGTGTTCTGACCGACGGCGCTCCATGTCGCCTGCATCGCGCCGAGGATCCGCGCGCCAACCCCTGCGCCGGGGGAGGCGATAAAAGGCGCGGCGGCGCGGGCGCTGTCGATGAAATCCTGCGCGGCCATGCCATGACCATCGGCGAAAATATGGACATTGCCGGGCTTGGGAGCCTGCAGCTCCGCCTCGCAGGCGGCGACAAAGGCCTGGGCCAAATCTTGGGCGACATTGTCGGCCGCGCGCTCAGCCATGTTTTGGGCCGCCGAGATGTTTCAGCGTTTCGACGGCGAGACGTTCGGCGATGGAGAAGGGGGTCACTTTCTGGAGCCCGTACCAGCCGGCCATGCTGTTGACTTCGAGCACCTGCGTCGCGCCGTCGGCGTCGGCGATGAGATCGACGCCGGCGAGGGCGGCTCCCATGGCTTCGGCGGCGGCCAGCGCCAGCTCACGCTCGCGAGAGGTCGGCTCCACGGCGCAGGGCCGCGCGCCCTGACGGACATTGGTCACCCAATGGCTGGAGCGTCGCCGCATCGCCGCAACCACCGCGCCATTGGCGACGAGCACGCGCATATCTTCGAAAGGCGGGCGCGCCGGTCCCACGAAGCGTTGCAGATAATAGACGCCGCGCGCCTCTTCGAGCGTCGGCAGGTCGGCCGGTTTTTCGATCAGTTGTAGCCCCCAGCCCTGAGCGCCAAACAGCGGCTTCAGCACCAGCGGCCCGCGTGAACATTCGCGCCGGGCGATGGCGCGCGCCTGTGCGGGGGATTGGGTGGCGAAGGTCTCGGGAGACGGCAGGCCGGCGCGGCGCAGCAGAAAGCTCGCCATCGATTTGTCGGTGCAGCGCTCAATGGCGCGGGCGCTGTTGACCAGCGGCGTCCCGAGCGCCTCCAGCGCATGCAGCACGGCGAGCCGCATGGTGATGGCCTCAAGCGAGCCGTCGCCGATGGCGCGCACGACGGCGAGATCGGGGAGATCGTGAAAGCCCGGAATGGCGAGGCCATGGGGGCGCGAGGTGTCGATCCGGCAGGCGGAGAGACGCACGGCCACGGGCCGTGCGCCAAGGGCGCGAAAAGCTTTCAGCGTTTCATCGACATGCCAGTCGAGCTTGTCGGTGAAAACCGCGATGCGGGGAGGCGCCCGCTCCCCGTGTGCGGGGAGGGGGACGCGGTCACGCGCCGAACGACTTGTCGAGCAGAGCGACGTTGATCTCGCCGCCGCGGAAGGTTTCGCCGGTCTCGACCGCCGTCACCAGCGCTTCGGCCGGCGAGAACAGGCTGCCGTCGATCTGGTAGAAGTCGCCCTTATAGGCCTTGAAGATGTCGGCGAAGGGCCGGCCATAATCGCGCGAATTGCTGCTCGGCAGCTTTTCGGCGAGCTCTTTGGCGGCGGCCGCCGGTCCCTTGACGAAGAGATGAGCGCGGCCGGCGTAGATGATCGCGTCATTGGTGCGACCCATCGCCTGCACGAAATCGGGATGGGGCGGCGACAAGGGCGCGGTGGCGACGCCGTCGACGATATTGTCGAGCGGGAAATGCAGCTCATGCGCCTTGTGCAAGGCCACTTCCAGCACGCGGCCGACGACCTGCACGCTGCCGGCGAGGCTCTGCGTCGGCGCATAGATGAAGGCGACGTTCTTGGGATCGACGCCGCTTTTGGTCGCGACCTTCTCGACGACTTCCTTCGGCGGCGGCGAACCGCTTTCGAGCACGATCGTCACGCGCTCGGCCTTGTCGGTATAGGACAGTTCCTCAAAGAGCTTCTCGACGCGGGCCTGGGCGCGACCGGGGCCGGAGCCGAGCGCGAAGAATTTCTCATGCTGCAGGCTCCAGCCGGCATATTGGCTGGCGAGGCAGGCGACGACCGGGTCGCTGCTGCCGACGGTGAGCCAGAACGGCCATTTTTCCGCGCCCGGCGCATGCGCAAGCGAGACGCGGCCGAGGCCGCCCATGCAGATTTCGGTGAGCAGCAGGCCGGCGTCGATGCCGCCCGCAGCCTTGGCGCCGGCGTCGATCAGCAATTCGCCAAGCGATCCGCGCGACACGGAGACGCGATAACGCTCCGCGCCGGCGACCAGACGATCGACGATTTCGCCCGCAAGGACGTTGACGCTCGCCGTCACGCGGCCGGCTGTGGTGTGGCTTCCGCTCACTTGGCTTTTCCCCTGTTCGAAAAATTTCGCCGCGCATGTCCGGCGGCGTCGGGGGCGGAACTTACCGGGGTTTGGCCGGAAACGAAAGCGTCAGGACGCGGGCGTGTCGAAGTGCAGCGCCACGCCGGCGGCGATCGGGGTTTCGCCCTTCGCCTGCGCTTCCGCCAGCCGGTCGAGCCGCGCCAGCGCCAGACCCTCATTCTTCATATGCGAACCGGTCACGCCAATTTCGGTGTCGCCGGCTTTTATGGTCTCGCCCGCCGGCGGGGCGTCCCCGGTCGTGGAATAGCGGATCACGCGTTTGCGGATCGCGCCGCGATGCTTCATCCGCGACACCACCTCCTGGCCGACATAACAGCCCTTGCCGAAATCGAGGCCGTTGAAGAGGTCCATATCCGCCTCATGCGGAAAGGCGTCGCCATAGGCGAAATCGACGCCGCCCATCGGCAGGCCAAGGCGGATGCGCCGCGGCTCGTAATCGGCCCGGTCTCCCGTCGCATTCACGGCGTCGCGCGCGACAATCGCCCGGCCGCCGAGATCGACGCGGGGATCGGCGGCGAAAGCCAGAATTGTGTGCCCGGTCGGCGCGCCGGCGCCCTCGACGGCGATCACTGCGAGTTCGTCGCTGTGGTTGGCGAGATCGAGCTTCGCCCGCAGTTTGTACAGACTGAGCCGTTTCAGAAGATCGTCGGCCAGCGCGCGCGGACAATCGAGAAAATAATGCTCGGGCGCGGGCGCAAAGACCAGAAAATCGAACAGGATCTTACCCTGCGGCGAGAGCAGCGCCGCAAAACGGGCGCCGCCCGGCGCAAGGCCGAGAATATCGTTGGTCACGAGACCGTGCAGAAATTTGCCGGCGTCCGGCCCCTGCACGTCGATGACGCCGCGATCGTCGAGAAGGATTGTCTTCATCTTTGCTCTTGTTGATGCGTCGCTGGACGAAAGAATGGCGGGAGCCATCCAAACTCTCTATTTAGGTTTGAAACGTGTTCGGGCCATCAAGGCAACAGGCGGAGCGCTGGCCATGTCGCAAATTTTCGACCTCATTCTCTCCGGCGGCGTGCTGGTCAATCAGGATGGCGAAGGTCCGCGCGACGTCGGCGTGCGCGACGGCCGCATCGCCGGGATTGGCGATCTCTCTCGCGCCGACGCCGGCGAACGCGTCGATTGCCGGGGGCTGCATGTCCTGCCCGGCATGATCGACTCGCAGGTGCATTTTCGTGAACCCGGCATGGCGCACAAAGAGGATCTCGAATCCGGTTCGCGCAGCGCGGTGATGGGCGGCGTCACCGCCGTCTTTGAAATGCCCAACACCAATCCGCTGACATCGACGCCGGAGGCGCTCGCCGACAAGGTTCGGCGCGGCACCGATCGCATGCATTGCGATTTCGCTTTCTGGGTTGGCGGCACGCATGACAACGCCCGGCATGTTGGCGAACTGGAGCGCCTGCCCGGCGCAGCCGGCATTAAAGTGTTTATGGGTTCGTCGACCGGCTCGCTGCTGATCGCCGATGACGCCGGAATCGCCGAAGTGCTGGCGCATACGCGTCGCCGCGCCGCATTTCACAGCGAAGACGAATATCGTCTCGAAGAGCGCAAGGGATTGCGCGTCGAAGGCGACCCCACGTCGCATCCGGTGTGGCGCGATGTCGAGACGGCGCTGCGTTCCACGCAACGTCTGCTGCGCATCGCGCGCGAGAAGCGCGCGCTGATCCATGTGCTGCATATCACGACGGAAGAAGAAATCGCGCTGCTGTCGCAGCACAAGGATATCGCGACAGTGGAAGTGACGCCACATCATCTCGCGATGGATGATTCAGATTATAAACGCATCGGAACGCTGGCGCAGATGAATCCGCCGGTGCGTGAAGCGCGTCATCGCGAAGGTCTGTGGCGCGGCTTGCAACAGGGCGTTGTCGATGTGCTGGGCTCCGATCACGCGCCGCATACGTTGGAAGAGAAAGCGAAGCCCTATCCGCAAAGTCCATCGGGCATGACCGGCGTGCAAACCACTGCGCCTTTGCTGCTTGATTTCGTCAACGCCGGTCGTTTGACGCTGGCGCGTTTCGTCGATCTGACCAGCGCCGGTCCGGCGCGCATTTTCGGCATCGCCGGCAAGGGCCGCGTCGCCGTCGGCTATGACGCCGATTTCACCGTCGTCGATCTCAAACGTCGTGAAACCATCACCAATGATTGGGTGGCCTCGCGCGTCGGCTGGACGCCCTATGACGGTCGCGAAGTGACCGGCTGGCCGGTCGGCACTTTTGTGCGCGGCAAGAAGGTGATGTGGGAAGGCGAATTGATCACGCCGTCGCAGGGACAGCCGGTGCGCTTTCAAGCGGCGCTTTAATCCTCGCTCCAGAAATAATGCCAGACGCCGTCTTCAGCGATGGCGAGTTTCATCGGGCGCGGTTTTCCTTCCGTGTTTGAACGCGCGAGATCGGCGAAGCGCACGCAGGCCCATTGCGCTGGCGTATTCGCGTCATGCGTCGCGTCGTGCGGTTGATGCGCGAAAGCCGGCCATTCATAGAGCGTCACCGGCCCGCGTGTGATGATCACGAAAGGCTGCGCCAGAACGGCGCGCAGGATCGACAGAATTTCGCGGCCCCTGCCGTCGAAAGAGAGCGCCTTGAGTATCTCAATCGGATCGGTTCCCGCCCGATAGGTTCCGCTCTTGACGAACAGCGGGCGCACCTCGTTCCAGTCGATGGGAATGCGCAGCGCCTCGATGTCGTTTTTATCGAGAGCGGCGAGCATTTTGGCGCGAATGGCGGCGACCGGCGCCGGCAGGCGGGCGAGATCGTCGATCGGTGGGGTTATCTGGTCGCCTTGCGGCGTTGGGCGGCGCTTCATGGCGTAACCATAGCCCGACGATGGGGCGCCTGTGAAACGGTGCCGGCGAACGCCATCTAGGGACGGTCCGGTTGGAAAGAACGGCCGGATGGGCGATGTTGCGCGCCCGAAAGGTTCGGGCCTGGAGAGTTGATGTCCGATTTACGCGCCTTGTTTCGAGCCTTTGTCCGCAAAATGGCGGGCGTGTCCGCGTCGGTTTCCAGCGCGCCGCGCTCGTCTTTGCTGGATCGCCGGCTGTTTCAGTCGAAGCAGGCGCTGCTTGTCGAGCGCTTGCTGCGGCTCGCCGCCGCGCTGGCGACGCTGGCGCTGTTTTTTGTTGCGCTCTCCTGGCTGGATCTGTGGCGCGCCGCGCCGATCGAGGCGCGCATGGTTGGCGTCGGCCTGTTCGGCTTTCTCGCCCTCTATCTGATCGCGCAGGAAATCATGCGGGGCTTGCCGGGTCGCGCCAGCGCCCTGCAGCGTCTCGACTCCGACGCCGCGCCGTTGCGTCCGGCGCGCGCGCTCGATGATACGCTCGCCGCGCAAAACAACGATCCGGCGACGCGAGCCTTGTGGCATGTGCATCGGCGGCGTCTGGAGACGGCGCTGGCCGAAACCCCGGTTGCGCCGCCGGCGCCGCATCTGGCGCGGCGCGATCCTTTCGCCTTGCGCGCGCTGGCGTTGGTCGCAGCGGTGGCGGCCGGCTTTATCGCCGGCGACGAGAAAGGCGCCCGTCTGGCGGCGGCCTTTGACTGGCGCGCCGGCGGTCTTTTGCTGGGAGCGACAGAGCGGATCGACGCCTGGTTCGAGCCGCCGGCCTATACCGGCCGGCCGGCGATTGTGCTCGGTCCGGAGGGCGGCGCCGTCGAAGCGCCGCAGGGCGCGATCCTGCGCCTGCGTCCAGAGACGACGCGGGTCTCGGTCGATGGCGGGCTGGCGCTGGCGCCGCCCGCAACATCCGATGCGGAAGCGCCGCAAAAAACCGACGCCGCCCCGACGTATCAACTGATCGGCCCGGCGCAACTGACGCTGGCCGACGGGCGTCGTTTTGAGGTGACGGCGATTCCGGACCTGCCGCCGCAGGCCGCGCTGACCGAGCGGCCGCGCAACAATACGCGCGGTTCAATGACGCTCGCCTATGAGGCGAATGATGATTATGGCGTCGCCGGCGTCGACGCAGTTTTTGAAAAAAAGCCGGGTGGTCGGCGGGCGTTATATGCGCCGCCGCGTCTGCCGCTGTCGCCGCCGATGGGGCCGGGCGGCAATGGCGAGGGCAAGTCGACGCTTGATCTCGCCGAGAGCCCCTTCGCCGGAACGTCCGTAACCCTGCGGATCGTCGCAAAGGACGGCGCCGGGCAGGAAGGCGGGTCGCCGCCTGTCGAGATGATGTTGCCGCAGCGACGCTTTAAAAAACCGCTGGCGCGCGCGCTGATCGAACAGCGCCGCATACTGGCGCTCGATCCCGACAATCGCGCCGCCGTTCGTCTGGCGATTGAGGCGCTGGCCTTGGCGCCGGAGGCGTTTGACACGCCTTCCGCCGTTTTTCTGGGTTTGCGCGCCGCGCATGTTGGGCTTGAAGGCCCGCGCAGCGATGATGATCTGCGCGGCGTCGTCGACATGCTGTGGGCGCTGGCGTTGACCGTCGAGAATGATCACGTTTCGCAGAGCGCGAATGATCTGCGCGCAGCCGAACAGGCGTTGCGCGAGGCGATGGCGCGCGGCGATAGCGAGGAAGACATCGCCAAAAAGACAGAGGAGTTGCGCGCCGCGCTCGATAAAATGCTGGAGCAAATGGGCGCGCGCCCCGATCCCAATCGGCCGCCGCGCGCCGCGTCTGGCGACGACAACAGCGTCACGCCGGAGGAATTGCAATCGATGCTCGACGACATCGACAAGGCGATGAAATCGGGCGACACGGCGCAGGCTCAGCAATTGCTCGATGAATTGCAGGACATCATGGAGAACCTGCAGACAGGCGCCGGCGGCGGCGCCAATGGGCAACGTCAGCAGGATGCGAAAGCGCTCAAGGAGCTCGATGATCTTGCGCGCGAAGAACAGCAACTACGCGATGAAACCTTTCAGGGCGAGAGCGGCATGCGCGAGCGTCAGCGGGCGTTGCGCGATCGGCTGGAGCGTCAGCAGAAGGGGATGGAAGGCGAAGATCCTGAGGCGGCCAGCGAATTCGATGCGGCGCGTCGGGCGATGAAAGAGGCCGAGGAGGCGCTGGGGCCAAAGGGCGAGGGACGCGACGCCGCGGTCGAGGCGGAGGGGCAGGCGGTCGAGTCTTTGCGCAAGGGCGCCAGCCGGCTCGCCGAAAAAATGCGCGGTGAAGGCGAGGGCGTCGGCGAGGACGGGCCGCCCTCCGGTCGTCGCCGGGCGGGCAAGGGTCAAGACCCGTTAGGCCGCAATGGCGGCGGCAAGCAGGCGCGCGGCAAATATGATCCGCTGGGTCTGCCGCCGGCGCAACGCGCCCATCGCGTGCAGGAGGAGCTGCGGCGTCGTCTCGGCCAGCCGGAGCGTCCGCCGGAAGAGCTCGATTATCTGCAGCGTCTGCTGCGGCGATAAGCGGCTTGCTCTTGGCGTTGCGCTTCACTACAGCGGGCGCGGGATCGGCGCTCAACGCCGGAGCAGGAAACGGTCATGACGACTTCGTCCAATCTTGTTGTCGGCGTCGCCGTCGGCGCAGTTTTTTTGGTGTTGGCGTTTGGCGTGTTCAACATGATCCGCGGCGGCGCTGGCTCGCCGCAGCGTTCGCAGAAGCTGATGCGCTGGCGCATTGCGCTGCAACTCGTCGCGCTTCTGATTACGCTGGCGGTGATTTACATGCGGGGACGCTGGTAAAATGGTCAAACTCGACAAAATCTACACGCGCGGCGGCGATGGTGGCGAAACCTCGCTGGCGACAGGCGCGCGCCGTCGCAAGGACGACATCCGCGTCGAAGCTTTCGGCATGATCGACGAGACCAACGCCGCCATCGGCGTTGCGCGCCTGTCGATTGAGGCGCGCGATGCCGATCTCGACGCCATGCTTGCGCGCATTCAAAACGAACTCTTTGATCTCGGCGCCGAACTGGCGACGCCGCCTGATCCCAAAAAACATCTCGATCCGTCGATGCGTCTGGTGATCACGCCGACGCAGGTGGAGCGGATGGAGAAAGATATTGATGCGCTCAATGCGACGCTGGCGCCGCTGAAAAGTTTCGTTCTGCCCGGCGGCATGCCGGCGGCGGCGCATTTGCATGTTGCGCGCACCATCTGTCGTCGCGCCGAACGCGTGATGGTGTCGTTGGGCGAGAAAAAAGGCGAGGAGTTATCGCCCACCGCTTTCGCCTATGTGAACCGTCTGTCGGATTTTCTCTTTGTCGCTTCACGCTACGTCAATCGCGATCGCGGCGACGTGTTGTGGCAGCCCGGCGCGACGCGCTGAATTTCTCGTCACGCCAAAGTCGTAACGCGCGTCAATTCTGCGCAGACCGCGTCCATGTCCGGACGCGCGGCGACATCGGGCTGCGTGCAGGCGGTCGCCAGCGCGCGCAGCGCGGGTGCGCTTTCATCGACCGGGCAGCAGTCAAGCAATTCGTCCAGCAGCAGACCGAAGGCGCGCGTTTCGACGCGGCGCAAGGCGTCGCCCATGGCGCCGGCCGGCAACCGGCTCGCAGCGCCGAAGTCGGTCAGCGCGGCGTCGCCATCCGCGCCATCCCAGAGAATATTGTGAGCGTAAAGATCGCCATGTGAAACGCCGTGCGCATGGAGATGCGCCGTCGCCCCGGCGACGCCGCGCGCCAGTTTCAGGGCGGCGTCGAAGGTCATGCGGCGATCGGCGGCGTAAACGTCGCGGCTGCAGCTTTCGGCGCTTGGCGGGCCGGCGAGCGTGCGCCAATGCGCGGGCAACAGCGGGGTCAGCAGCGCGGGATCGCCGGAGGGGTGGTCGTCCACCCGGCCATGCGCGCCAATGAGGTTGGGGTGTTCGCCGGCTGCGAGGCAGGCGTCGATTTCGCTGTCGGGCAGGCCGTCGCTGGTCATCGCGCCCTTGAACAGCTTCACCGCGACCGACAGGGTTCGATCGCCGGCCGCATCGCGCCACAGCGCGCGATGAACCCGCCCCGAGGCGCCCTCGCCAAGATTGTCGCCGATCTCGATTTCGCGCCATGGAATGATCTGCGCCGGGGCGGCCGCGCGGGTCGCATCGAACGGATTGCCGCTCCATGACGCCCAGGCGAGGCCAGGCAATTCGCACAGCCAGCCGGGCAGCGCCTCAAGGCGATTGGCGCTGAGGCGGATCAGTTCGAGCCGTTCCGCGCCGGCGAAGGACGCCGGCAACGCCGTGAGACGGTTGCCGGAGAGCATCAGTTTTTGCAGCAGCGGCCGTTCGCCAAGCTCTTTGGGCAGACGTTCGATGCGATTGTCGGTGAGCGTCAGCCAGCGCAGGCGCGGCGGCAGCGCCTCGGCGGGGATTTCCCGCACCTGGCTGCGCCGGAAACCCATCTGGCTGAGCGCCGCGCAATCGCCGAGCGCCGGCGGCAGGCGTTCGAAACGATTGCCGGAGCAAAACAATACCCGCAATTTGCTCAGGCGGCTGAAATCGGCGGGTAGCTCGGTGAGCGCGCCGTCGCCGACATCGAGAATTTCCAGCGTCTCGGCGAGGCCGAATAGATCGCGTGGAATCTCGCTTAATCCCGGTAGTCGTAGTTCCCGCGCGCCGGCGAGGTCGCCGCGCGCCAGCGCCGCCAGCGTCTCCGAAGGGTCATGCCGCATTGTCGATCTTTCTGCGCGAAAAGCCGGTTAAAACAAGGGCGAAGAAAGCGCGCCGGCAGATAAAAGCCAGCGGGGCGGTCGAGCGATGAGCGGATGGGATGGCGAGAGAGACGGGACTCGAACCCGCGACCTCCGGCGTGACAGGCCGGCGCTCTAACCAACTGAGCTACTCCCCCGCAAACGCGTTGCGGCGTGGCTGCGGGATAGGGCAGCCGCCCCGCGAAGTCAAGCAACTCCGCCTGCAATTCCGACCGCTTCCCTTTCGAAACGCGCTGGGCTAAGCCGCGCGTCATGACTTCCTTTCCTTCGGCGGGCGATGCGGCGACAGCAGACGAGGTTCGTCGCAAGCGCATCCGGATTCGCGCCTGGCGGCGCGGCATGCGCGAACTCGACATTCTGGTTGGCGGCTTTGTCGACGCCCGCCTCGACACGCTCGCCAGCGCCGAACTCGATGAGCTCGAAGCCCTGCTCGATCTGCCCGACGCCGAACTTCTGGGCTGGCTGGCTGGCGTGACGCCGCCGCCGCCCGAACGGGACACGCCCTTGCTGCGCAAAATCGTCGCTTTCCACACCCATGCGGGACCCATTCATTGAGCGCGACGAAAACAAAAGCGACGGCGCTTGAGCTCGACGCTCTTCGCAAGCGGCTGGAGAAGGGCGAGAAGCTGCTCTTCACCCACGCGCCGGAAGGTTTCGACGCCTTTCTCTGCGCTGACATCGCGCGCGCTCTGGCCGGCAAGGCCGAGGAACGGCCCGCCGTCTTTGTGCATGTGGCGCGCGACTCCGCTCGCTCCGCCAGTTTTCGCGACGCTTTGCGCTTCGCCGCGCCGGAAATCGACATTCTCGATGTGCCGGGGTGGGATTGTCAGCCCTATGATCGCGTTTCGCCCCATGCCGGGGTCGTCGCCCGACGCATGACGGCGCTGTCGCGTCTGGCCAAAACCGCCTCTTCGGCTGAACGGCCCCGCGTCGTCACCACAACCGTCGATTGCCTGTTGCAACGCGTGCCGATGCGTAAACAGGTCGCGGCCGAAAGTTTTTCCGCCGCGCCCGGCAATGTCGTGAAGCTCGATGAATTGTCGCATTGGCTGGAGGCGAACGGCTTTTTGCGCGCCTCGACGGTGCGCGAAACCGGCGAATATGCGCAGCGCGGCGGATTGATCGATCTTTTTCCGCCCGGTCTGCCGGCGCCGATCCGTCTCGACTTTTTTGGCGATACGCTGGAATCGATCCGCAGTTTCGATCCCGAGACCCAGCGCGCCACGGGCCAGATGCGCGCGCTTGATCTGACGCCGATGAGCGAATTGCGGCTCACTAGCGACTCCATGCGGCGGTTTCGTCAGGCCTATGCAGCGCGCTTTGGCGGCCAGACGCGCGGCGACGCCCTCTATGAAGCGGTGAGCGAAGGCCGTCGCTATC
>JALRFG010000034.1 GCA_023253795.1 Methylocystis sp. | reverse complement strand
CACCGGCGACTTTCGCCCGCTTCCCGGCGGGAAAAACCCGGTTTGGGCGGTTGACGCAGTTGACTTAAGCGACAGGAGCGTGAATCTCCTGTCCAACCCCGGCCAGCCCCTGTGGGATCGACCCCAGGCTCAGGCACAAGGTGAACGCCCCGACGGCTGGGGCTGCCGATGATTGAAGGAGACGTTCCATTCGCCGACCGATGAAGAGCACTGCGGCGCCCCAAAAGGAGGGGCCGCGCATTAACCGGGACATTCGCGCACGCGAGGTGCAACTGATCGACGCCGAAGGCAAAAACCACGGCGCGATACAACTGCTGGAAGCGCTGGCGATCGCTGAGGCCGCAGGTCTCGATCTTGTCGAGATCGCGCCGAACTCCGCACCGCCGGTCTGCAAAATCCTCGATTACGGCCGCTTTCGCTTCGCTGAACAGAAAAAGGCGGCTGAAGCGCGCAAAAAGCAGAAGGTCGTCGAGGTTAAGGAAATCAAGCTTCGCCCCGGCATTGATGAGCACGACTACGGCGTGAAGATGAAGTCCGTGCTGCGCTTCTTCGAGGAAGGCGACAAGGTCAAGGTCACCCTGCGCTTCCGTGGCCGTGAAATCGCCCATCAGGACATCGGTTTTCGACTGATGATCCGCGTCAAGACGGAAACGGCCGCCGTGGCGAAAGTTGAGCTTGAGCCGTCGATGGAAGGCCGTCAAATGGTGATGGTGCTGGCGCCGCGCTAACGCGCAAGCCGCACCACAACACCCCGGGCGCTGGAGAGTCGCATGGCCAGGCAGAATACCGCTGATTCCAAAAGCATCGCCTGCTGCGCCTCCGCTGCGGCCATCGGGCTCGCGCTGTCCGCCGCTCCGACGCCACCTGCACACGCCCAGATGGCGCTGCCGGGCGCCGTTGCGCCGACCCCGGCGGGCACAGTGACGACCTCGAAGCCGAAGAATTACGCCGGCGGCATGGGCGAAGCGCGGGTCAAGGCGGTCATGCCGAAAGCGCCGTCAGAAGATACAATTCTAGGCAAAACGCTCAAGCTCGACGGCGCGGGCAGCGAAATTCAGATTACCCGCCCCGGAACGGATTTACAGGTCGGCAAACTGGTCTTCGTCGGCGACAGACTCTCGCGCTCGGGCGAACAGTGCCGCTACGAGGCGCCGGGCGCGCCCTTGAAACTCTCCACCAAGGAAAGCGGCGCGGGCTTACGTCGCTACGAAGTCGATTTTCCCGGCTGCGCTTTCACCTTCGATGTGCTCGACGGCGCCATTCTTGCGACCAACGGCGGCAAAATCTGCGAGATCAAATCCGCTGACTGTCGTGTTGATCCGGAAGGATTGTGGGGCATGAGCGAAACGGAGTTCGACCCCAAAACGGCGGAAGACATGCTCGGCGCGCGTGCGAAGGTCGAAAAGACCGTGCGCAGCAATTTTCGTGCTCTCTATGACAAGAATAAAGCGGACAAGCCGCTGCGCGCCTTCATCGTGCACGAACAGGCGGATTTTTCGTCGTGGCGCGAAGAAGTCTGTCGCACCTACGCGCGAGAGTCCGAATTCGGCTATTGCGCGCTGCGCCTGACGGAAGCGCGCGTCATCTCGCTGGGTGCTCAGCTCGCTTCCGGCATCAAACAGCCAGAAGAAAAACCCGCAACGCCGGCCGCCGCGCCGATAGCCGCGCAACCTGTTGCGGCTCCCGTTAAGGCGCCGGCGGCGACTAATCCTGCCCCGGTGGCGGCTGCGCCCGCACAGCCGGCGACGCCCCCCGTCACCGCGACGCCGCCCGCGGCCAAAATCGCGCCAGCGACAGCGCCCGCCGCAAGCGAAAATAAGTAAAATTCCGACTTGTTACGGCAGGTTTTTACCTAACCGCCGCGCCGCATGATCATGCCGCGCGCCGGATCGTAGGCGACGATCGCCGCAACCAGAAAGACGCTGGCATAGGCGGCGACCACCGCAAACGATGTCCATTCGATCTTTTGATAAAAAGCGAAACGGATCAGCTCCACCGCATGGGTGAAGGGATTAAGCGCGCAGAGTCGATAGAGCCACGGGCTCGATTCCTGCACGCGCCACAGCGGATAAAGCGCCGATGAGGCGAAGAACATCGGAAAAATCACGAAGTTCATCACGCCGGCGAAATTTTCGAGCTGCTTGATCAGCGACGACAGCAACATGCCAAGCGCGCCCAGCATCAGTCCGCTTAACGCCAGCGCCGGCAAAACGGTGAGATAGCCCCAATATGTTGGCGGCTCGATCTCCCAGAACCAGGCGATCAGCAAAAAGGCGTAGACCTGAAGGATCGAAACGGCGCCCCCGGCGAAGAGCTTGGCGCTCAGCAGGAACCAGCGCGGAAACGGCGACACCAGCAATGTCCGCATATTGCCCATCTCGCGATCATAAACCATCGACAGGGATGATTGCATGCCATTGAAGAGCTGGATCATCGCCATCAGACCCGGCGCGATGTAAACCTCATAGAGCACATAGGTTTCATAAGGCGGGATGATGGAGATGCCGAGCACCTGCCGAAAGCCCGCGGCGAAAATAAAGAGCCACACCAGCGGACGTACAAGCGCTGAAACAAAACGCTCGCGCTGATGCAGAAAGCGCAAGCCTTCGCGCCAGACCACGCCCCACAGGCAAATGGCGTATTGGCGCAGAGTGAAGGGCGCCAGGGAGGTTTCTGGATCGCTCATGCCCGGTTTCTCATGCCGAAATCTTTTCTTCATCGGCGCCAGTGATGCGCGTAAAGGCGTCGCCAATGTTTGATGCGCCATAGCGCGCGACGATGTCGGCGGCGCGGCCCGTCGCCAGAACCTTGCCACGATGCAGGATCACGACTGGGTCGTCGTCGCTGATCTCATCAATCAGATGCGTCGTCCACAACACGCCCAGTTGCTCCTCGCGCACAAGATGACGCACATGCGCGAGCAGATCGGCGCGCGCCTTGATGTCGAGGCCGACAGTCGGCTCGTCGAGCAACAATAATTTTGGATCATGCAACAAAGCCCGCGCGATCTCGATCCGGCGCATCTGTCCGCCGGAAAGCGCCCGCGCCTTGTCATTGGCGCGATCGGCGAGACCAGCGCGCGCAAGCGCAATATTGCCCCGCCGCCGCGCCTCCATCGGGCCAATGCCATGCAAGGCGGCGTGATAGATCAGATTTTGCATGACGCTCAATTCAAGATCGAGCGTGCGCGCCTGAAAGACGACGCCAAGTCGCCGCAAGGCGGCGCCCGGCTGACGCATGACATTGGCGCCGAAAATATCGATCTCGCCTTCGCGCGCCGCATAAAGTCGCGTCACCAGCGAAAACAGCGTGCTCTTGCCGGCGCCGTTCAATCCAAGCAGCACGGTGAAACTACCTGGCGCAACATTGAAGCTCACGGCATCCAGCGCCTTGCGCGCGCCATAGGAATGGCTGAGCCCTTGAATAGAGAGCGCAGGCGTTTCCGGCGCATTCATTGCGGCGCCACCACAACGCCCCAGGGAAAGGCGCCAACGGGAATCGATTTGATCACCTTGAGTGCGGCGACATCAATCACCGACACATCATTGGAGACGCCATTGGCGGTCAGCAGATATTTTTCGTCCGGCGTGAAAGCGAGATGCCAGACGCGCTGGCCGACAAGCAGATATTTCTCGATCTTTTTGCTTTCGGCGTCGATGACGGCGACGCGGTTCGCCGGTCCCAGCGCGACAAAGGCGCGCTTGCCGTCTTTGGTCAGCGAAATCCCGATCGGCTGGATCGATTCTTTCGACATGCCGGGGATCTCAAAAGAAATCTTCTGTTTGAGCTCGCGCTTCTTCGGATCGATCACGGAAATCGTGCCGCCGACTTCCGACGACACCCAAAGCTCCGACCCATCCTTTTTGAATTCGGCGTAACGCGGACGGCTGTCGACGAGAATATTGGCGACGATCTCTTTGGTTTTCGTATCGATCAGATGCGCCATATTCGTCGTTTCAGAGGTATTGACGAGCATCCCGCCATCCGGACTGATCGCCATGCCTTCGGGCTCGACGCCAACAGGAATATCGCCAATCTGTTCGCGCCGTTTCACATCGATCAGCGTGACAAGATTGTCATTCTCATTCGAGACATAAATGGTTTCGCCGCCGGGGCTGAGCGTCAGCAACTCCGGGTCCGGGCCCGACGGCAATTTACCGGTGATGCTCAGAGTTTTGGTGTCGAGCACCTGAATGGCGTCATCATCGCCGGCGCAGATGAAAAGCTCTGCGCCGTCCTTCGTCAGTTCGACGCCACGCGGACGACGACCAACCTTCACCGTCTCGATCGCTTCAAGCTTGTCGGTATCGATGACCGTGATCGAATTGCCTTTTTCATTGCTGACATAAGCGCGATAGGCGAAAGCCGGCGACGCCGCGCCGAAAGAAAGCAGCGCAAGCATGAAGATGTGTTTTTTCATTTCAACCTGCATTTCGTTTCCGGCTGATCCAGCCCCAGCGTGTCGAGCTCCGTCAGCTGATGCAGAAAGCCTTCCTGCGGCGAGACGGAGACGGTCATGCGTCCATCGGACAAAAGGATCGGCTGACGCAATTGCTGACTCCAGCCGCGCAGAGATAAGCGCACGCCCTTGAAGGCGGCGATGGAGAAATCCGCGCCGTGCATGAAGTCGCGTAATTTATCCGGCGCGGCGGATTGCGTGCGCGTCGTCGCCTCTCCGATGATGCGCATCGCGAGCCAGGCGGCGTTGTCGCGCGCATTCATCCCTCGGCGATAATTTTGCCGAAAGCGATTTTGCAACTGTTGCGCGCCCCATTGTTCGTGGCCGGGGTCCCAATTCGTCGGGAACAAGCCCGCGGAACCAACGACCGGACGCGGATCCCATGTGCGATAGGGCAGATAGCCGCCAAACACCCCGTTCTCGTCGACAGCGAGCAGAACGTCATAGGCGGGCGCATTCTGGGTCAGCATCGGCATTTGCCGCTGCGTCTGCGTATGGCCGGAGTCGCTGCGCCGGCCGCCGCCCAGATCTTCATAGACGCGTTCTTCGACGATTTTGGCGCCGAATTTTTTCGCAGCGCGGCGATAGGCCTGCGCGAGCAATTCATCTTCGGGATGAGAGCCCTTGATCATCAGCCAGCGCGGCCATTTCTTCCACACGAGATATTGCGCCAGGCCGTCCGCCAACATCGCGCGGCTGGGCGCGACATGAAAGACATTGGCGCGGCACGCCTCCTCACGCAGAAGCTCATCGGGCGCAGAGACATTGAAGAGCAATGCGCTGGAGTCTTTCAGATGATCGCTCGCAGCAAGCAGCGCATCCGCCGGCAGATCGACAATGATCAGCGCGACGCCAGCCCCCGTCAGTCGATCCAGCGCCGCCGGCGCGTCTGCGGCGCCGGCGATTTTTTCATCGACGACGTCAAATGTCTGTCCGGTGAATTTGCCGGTGGTGTTATTGTCGATCGCGCCCAGCAGCGCGCCGGCGAGCGCGTCATCGGCGGCGGGAATGTCGAGGATCGAGAGCGTCTCGCGCGAATGTTCCTGACGCAGAACGCCCACCTTGATCGCGACAGGCTCCGCCATGGCGGGAAGCGCAAGCAAAGCAAGACACAGCGCGGCGACAAAACGTTTCATGCGCCCCTAAATGGCCGCTTTGACGAGCCGGATCAAGTCGATCCCGGCGTTGCGTTCCCGCGCGACGGGATGGTCGCAATAAGACTGACCCCGCCCGCGGCAGGCGCCTCAATCCGCAGGACGCCGCCCAGCGCCGCCACACGTTCTTCCATACCACGCAGCCCGAGACCTTTCTCCGCCCCCTGCTCCGCACCGGCGGGTTTGGCGCGCCCGGCGCCATTGTCCTGCACCGTCACCTGCAAGAAGCCATTGGCGTCACCGTCAATCATGACGTCGATCCGGCTGGCGCCGGCGTGGCGGTAGGCGTTGGTCAGCCCCTCCTGCACAACGCGATAGGCGACCAGCGCAATGCTGTCGTCGAGCCCGTCAGGCGCCGTATCGGCGGAAACATGCAGGGCGATTTCGGGATGCGCCTCCCGCCAGCCGCGCACCAGTGCCGACACGGCGTCGCCGAGTCCCATTTCCTCCAAAACCGGCGGCCGCAGCCGACCAAGAATGCGGCGGTTAATTTCCTGCAAGGCGGCGATCTGCGTATCGATCCGGGCGCAATCCGACGCCAGTTGCGCCGGATCGACGCTCTGCGTCGCTGTCTTGCGCGCAAGAGCGCCGATGCTGGCGCGCGCCGTAAACAGAAACGGCCCGATTTCATCATGGAGGTCACGCGCAATATCGCGACGCTCCTGCTCCTGCACGCCGATCATGCGTTGCATCAGCGCGCGATTGTCCGCGTCGAGACGTTGCAGCTTTGTCGCCAGCGCATTGATGCGTTCGGCGATATCGACAAATTCCGGCGGCCCTTCCGGCGCCAGACGGATCGCATAATCGCCGCCCTCCAGCCGCGAGAGACTATCCGCAACGGCGGCGACCGGACGCAAGGCGCGTGACAGCCCCAAAGATCCGAGCGCCAGCGCAACCAGCGCCAACGCCAGCGCGCCTGTCGCCAACCAGACAAGCTCCTGCCAGACCTCGTCAATTTCATCCAGCGGATTGGAGGACACGACAATCGTCGCAACCGGCGTCACGATGCGGCTCTCCGTCGGCGCCGGCATCACCAACGCCGTGAACCATTCCGGCGCCACACGATCACGGATTGCCGGCTGCGGCGCATCCGCCTGCGCGATCCGCACATGTCGCAGACGTCGCACATCGGCGAAAAGTTTTTCCAGTTCCGCATGCGGATCGGCGGCGCTGGCGAGTTGCGGCGCTTTGGTTTCGACCAGCTCGCGCGCCAGCCGAATTGCGGCGTCGGATTCGGCGCCAATGCGCGCGCCGGCGTGCATGACCAGCGCGCCAAGCCCCGCCGCAAGGCCCGCCGCCAGCACCAGCACCAGCAACAGGGACAAGCGCGCGCGAAGCGACAGACGATCCGTCAGTCCCGCTGTCTTGCCGGCGGGCGGACGAGCTATTTCGCCCGCGAATTTTTTCTGCGTCGACGTTATTTCCGCTCCTGCGCATCCGGATAGGGATCAGGCGCCGCATAATTCGCCGGAACCTTGCCAGTCAGCGCGCCCAGGAACGCGACAAGAGCAGCGACGTCCGCATCGGAGAGCGTCTCGCCCAGTTGCGTCTTCGCCATGATCCGCACAGCCTTGTTGAGATCCGCGACCGAACCATCGTGAAAATAGGGCGCGGTTTGCGCTGCATTACGCAGCCCCGCGACCTTGAACACATAGAGATCGGCGTCATTCTTCGTCACATCGGCGCGACCTTTGTCGGGAACGGCGACGCCGGTTTCCTTCCAGTAATCGCTCTGAACGCCGAATTTCTGAAAAGAGCCGCCGCCGACGCCGGCGCCATTATGACAACCGACGCAACCGAGATCGATAAATTGGCGCAAGCCCGCCTGTTCTTTTGACGTCAGCGCAGCCGTATCGCCGGAGAGAAAGGCGTCGAATTTCGATGGCGTCAGCAATGTGCGCTCATAGGCGGCGATGGCGCGGCCCCAGTTTTTCGAATTGATCGGCTCCGCCTCATCGGGAAAGGCGTTTTTGAACGCCGCCGCATAGGCGGGAATGGCTTTCAGTTTGCCCATCGCCGTCGCGGCGTCGGGATTGCCGAAACTCGCCGGACCAAGCAGCGCTTTTTCCGCCTGTTCCTCAAGCGACTCGCGGTCGCCGCGCCAATGCTGTTTGAAATTCAGCGCCGCATTGAAAACCGACGGCGCATTGCGCGGATTTTCCTTGCCGAACACGCCAATCGATTTTGGCAGCCCGTCGCTCGCCTGCTTGTCGGGCAAATGACAAAAGGCGCAACTGATATTGCCGTCCATCGACACGCGATTTTCAAAGAACAGCCGGCGACCGAGTTCGAGGCGCTGAACGCTCACGCTGTCCTGCGGCGCGACCGGCGTCGCGATCGGCATAAACAGCGCAGCCGCATCGACGCGCAGTTTGGCGGCGTCATTTGTCTCTGCCTTGACGGGCGTCGCCAGCGGCAGTGCGATCAAAGTCAGACGGATCAGGGCGGCGCTTACGGCTTTCATCGACGGCTCCACACAAGAGGAAGTCAGGGCGCGGGACAAAAAAAATCGAGCCGCCAAACGAAGCGCCTTTCAGGGCGCCGACGATTGGCGGCTCGATTTGAAAATCGTCAAAGCTCCGGCCACGCCGAAGCGAGCACGATTAGATCTCGGCGGACGAGTAGGCGGTGACTTCCATGCCGACGCAAACTTCGACGATCACAGGGGCGGTCCAAGCCATTGTTTTTCCTCCGTTTGAAACTTTTTCCAGCTGCGTCCTGCTCTTTGACGTCCCTTCGGATGGGGCAGGGTTAAGCCTGCGGTCTAACTATCATGATCGCCGGGGGGACGCAAATAGACGGCGGCCACGCATCACGCTTGTTGGCGCTTCAACCACAGAAACTTGTTTCATGAGCCTTTCCTGGCGCCCTGCCGGCAGGGTCCGCAGGCAGGGTCCCCAGGTATGGGCCATCGGCGGCGCGGACGCGGTGGAGAATCGCCCCAGCGCGACGCGGCGCCTCGACATGCGCCGTTGCGGCTGCTAGGCAGGAAGCGACTTTCTGTCCTGCGGCCTTTCAACCGGAAGCGCCTCAAAACAGGAAGATAGAGTTTCTGCGACAGTGTTTTTGCGACGTAGCGCGAGGGGCGCAATTCCAGCATGAGCAAGGCGACGCTTGACGGCAAACCGATAACGCTCGAGGACGCCTGCCGCGAGGCGGCCCGCATTCTGGGCGACGCGACCTTCCCGGTCGTCGCCGGACTTGGCGCCGACGCCGCCGGCGCGCGCTCGGCCATTCTGCTCGCCGAGCAGTTGCGCGGCGCCTATGATCACCTCGCATCAAAAGAAATCCTCGCCGATCTCGACGTGCTGCGCTCCTTCAGCATGTTCACGACCACGCCGAATGAGGCGCGGGTGCGCGCCGACGCCCTGCTGTTTGTCGGCCCCGGCCTGAGCCAGCTCTGGCCGGCGATGCTGGAGCGCCTCGCCCCCGGTCAGCCGCCGCGCCATGGCGCGCAGGCCGGCCAGCAGCGCCGCATTTTCTGGATCGGCCCCGAAGCCAATGAGGCGGCGAACATCCCGGCGACGATTATCCCCGCTGCGCGCGACGAACTGCCCGAGATGCTCGCCATGCTGCGCGCCCGCGTCGGCGGACGGCCCGTCGCCGGCGACGCTGCGCGTCAGCCCGCGATCGACGAACTCGCAGGCGTTTTGAAAAACGCCCATTTCGGCGTCGTGGTCTGGTCGGCGTCGAGCGGCATCGACCCGCTGGCGATTGAAATGCTGCAAGCCATGGTCGCCGATCTGAATGTCACGACTCGCTGCACCGGCGTGCCGATCGGCGCACGCTCCGGAGCCGCCGGCGTCACCCAGACATCCGGCTGGATGACTGGCTTCCCGCCGCGCACCGGCTTTGGCCGCGGCTATCCTGAACATGATCCCTGGCGTTTCGAGGCGAAGCGCCTTGTCGACAGCGGCGAAGCTGACGCGGCGCTGTGGATTTCGGCCTATAGCGGCGAAGCGCCGCCGTGGTCCAAAGGCGACGTGCCGTTGATCACTTTGGCGCCGGCCGGCAAAGAGCCCGGCCGCGGCCTCTATATCGAAGTTGGCCAGCCGGGCGTGACGCATGACTGCGTGGAGTTCGCGCAGGAGATTGGCTCATTCGCCCTGCGCAAGGCGACAACGCCCTCGTCCGCGCCCAGCGTGGCGCAGATTATCGACGCCATCGCCACGAAACTTCAGGGAGAGGTCTCGTGCTGACAGTTTTACGCGGCGGCCACGTCGTCGACCCGGCGACCAAGCAGGACGCGATCGGCGACGTCTGGTTCAAGGATGGCCGCATCGTCGCCCCGCCGCCCGGCGGCAAGGCGGATAAGGAGATCGACGTCTCCGGCCATGTCGTGATGGCGGGCGCCATCGACATTCATTCTCACATCGCCGGCGGCAATGTGAATACGGCGCGTCTGCTGCTGCCCGAACTGCATCGCGCCATTCGCGCGCGCCGCGCCGGCACGCCGCTGTCGACCGCGAAGTGGTCGACTTATGAAACCGGCCGTCTCTACGCACAGATGGGCTTCACCATGGTCGTCGAGCCGGCGATGGCGCCGCACGCCTCGCTCCAGACGCATCTCGAACTCAATGATGTGCCGATCATCGACAAGGGCGCGCTCACCGTTCTCGGCAATGATGATTTTCTTCTACGCATGTTGCGCAAGGGCGAAGCCGAAAGCGCCATCAATGATTATGTCGCGTTCACCGTCGGCAACACGCGCTCGCTTGGCCTGAAATGCATTAATCCCGGCGGCTGCGAAGCCTTCAAGGAGAATTTGCGCGTTTTCGGCCTCGACGACGAGGTGCCGTTCTACGGCCTCACCTCGCGCCAGATTTTCCAGGCTTTGCAGAAATCGACGCAGGCGGTTGGCGTTCATCACCCGCTGCATCTGCACATGAACAATCTCGGCATCGCCGGCAACATCGACACCGCGCTCGACACCATCGACGCGGCGCAGGGCCTGCCGCTGCATCTCGCGCATGTGCAGTTCTACGCTTACGGCAAGGAAGGCAAGAACGCCTTCTCCTCCGCCAGCGCGCGTTTTGCGGAAAAGATCAACGCTAACGCCAATGTCAGCGTCGACGTCGGTCAGGTGATGTTCTCCGATACGGTGACGATCTCCTCCGACGTGCTGAAACAGTTCAACAGCATGCCGGGCGGCATGCCGAAAAAGGGCGCGATTTTCGACGGCGACGCCAATGGCGGCGGCGTCGTGCCATACGCCTACAAGATCTCGAATTACTACAACGCCATTCAATGGGCGGCGGGGCTGGAGCTGTTCCTGCTCATCAATAATCCCGAGCAGGTTTATTTCACCACCGACCATCCCAATGGCGGGCCCTTCACCGCCTATCCGGATCTCTTCGCGCTGCTGATGAGCGCGGATTTGCGCGCCCAGACCATGGCGCGCTTGCCGACGGAAGCGCTGGAGCACACCACCCTTCCGTCGCTCAAGCGCGAATATACGCTGTATGAAATCGCCCAGATGAGCCGTTCCGGCGCGGCGAAGCTGTTTGGCTTCACCGACCGTGGCCAGCTCGGCGCCGGCGCGGTCGCCGACATTGCAGTCTACAAGCCGGGCAAGGATGTCGCCGGCATGTTCCGTCGCGCCGCCTACGTCTACAAGGACGGCGAACTGGTTGTGCGCAATGGCGAAGTCACGCAATACAAGCGCGGCAAAACGCTGAACATTCGTCCGCGTTACGACAACAACATCACCACCCGGCTCGACGCTTATTACGACGAGCTTTACGGCCTACCGCGCAGCATCTTCGATCTGCCGGATGCGGCGCTGCCCAATCACGACGTCTTTGCGGAGGTCGCATGTCGGAACTAATTCGCAACGGCGTTCGGATCGACGATAGTTTCGCCGAAGCCTTTCCCATGAGCGGCACAGGCATTCTCATCACCGGGCCAAACGCCAAATGGGCGCGGCAGGCGGCCGAGACCATGACCGGCTTCGCCACCTCGGTGATCGGCTGCGGCTGTGAAGCCGCCATCGATTGCGAAGTGCCGCCGGAGGAAACCCCGGACGGTCGGCCGGGCGTGCGCGCGCTGCTGTTCGCCATGTCGTCGAAAGACGCCGAGAAGCAGCTCGTCAATCGTCTTGGCCAATGTGTGCTGACCTGTCCGGGATCGGCGGTCTATTCGACCGTGAAGGGCGAGTTCGAGATCAAGGTCGGCGACGCCGTGCGTCAGTTCGGCGATAAATGGCAGATGTCGAAAGTCGTCGACGGCCGTCGCTTCTGGCGCGTGCCAGTGATGGACGGCGAATTTTTCTGCGAGGCAAAAGTCGGGCTGACGAAGAAATCCGTCGGCGGCGGCAATCTGCTGGTGATGGGCGCCGATTGGGATTCGACCATGCGCGCGACCGAAGCCGGCGTCGCCGCCGTGCGCGCCGTGCCGGACGCGATTGCGCCCTTCCCCGGCGGCATTGTCCGCTCGGGCTCGAAAGTCGGCTCGCAATACAAGGGCATGGGCGCCTCGACCAACGACGCCTACTGCCCGACGCTGCGCGGCGTCACCAATAGCGCGCTCGACGCGGACATTGGCTGCGTGCTGGAGATCGTCATCGACGGCCTGACCGACGCAGCGGTCTCCGCTGCGATGCGCGCGGGTCTGAAAGCCATTATCGACATGGGGCCGGAGAACGGCGCCAAACGCATCGGCGCCGGCAATTACGGCGGCAAGCTTGGTCCGTTCCACTATCACCTGAAGGATTTGCTGCCGTGAAGCCCTTCGTTTTCACGCTCCGTCAGGAGCCCGCGCAGCGCGTCGATCTCTCGGCGCTCTCCCCCGACCGCATCGCCGGACGCGCCGCCGCCGAGATCGAAAAGATCGAGATTGGCACGACCAAAGCTGCGATCAAAGTCGGCGACGTATTTGGCGTCTCCGTGGGCGACCCCGGCGTGGTGCGCTTCGAGGGCGGTTCGTCGCGCTTCGATCTCGTCGGCGCGAAACTGCTGCCCGATCACTCGGTTCATGTCGACGGCGACGTCGGCGCCCAGCTCGGACGTCTGGCGAAAGGCGGCCGCATCACCGTCACCGGCTCGGCCGGCGCCTATGCGGCCTCGGGCAACGCCGGCGCGCTGATCGAGATCGGCGGCAATGTCGGCGACTTTCTTGCAGCGCCGCTGGCTGGTGAACTGGGCGGCATGTCCGGCGGACGCGTCATCGTGCGCGGCAACGCCGGCGCGCGCGCCGGCGACCGTCTGCGTCGCGGCGTGATCGTGATTGAAGGCGACGCCGGAGAAGATCTTGGCTCCCGGCTGATCGCCGGCAGCATCGTCGTGCTGGGCGCCGCCAAAGGCCGGATCGGCTATCTCAACCGGCGCGGCACGATCGTGCTGGCGAACGCCCGCGACCTCGGCCCGACCTATATCGACTGCGGCGCGCATATTCTGACCTTCGCCGGTCTTTTCGCCCGCAGTCTGCGGACGGACAGCCCGCGCGCGGCGGCGGTGCTTTCGCGCAAGTTGCGGCGCTATGGCGGCGATACGGCGGTCTATGGCAAAGGCGAGATATTGACCCCCGCCTGACCCGCCTTATCCTTGTCTTTAATCAAGACGCTGCTTTACGAAGCGGCGTCAGACAAGGAGAAAGCGATGAATTTCGTCGAACTGATCCTGACCGTCTGCACGCTGGCGCAACCGGCCGCCTGCGACGAGCGCAAATTGATGTTCGAAAGCGCCTCCAGCTCCACCCGCAATTGCATGATGCAGGCGATGCCTTTCATCGCCCAATGGTCCGGCGAACATCCAAACGTCACCGTCACCAAATGGCGCTGCGTCAGGCCGGGCGCGGAAGGCGATAAAATCTGATCTCTTGCGTGCGCAAGTCAGAAGCTACGTCCAAAAAACAAAACCCGCGTCAAAGGACGCGGGTTTTGTTTTTGTCAGCGGCGGCCTTATGGCCGCCTGGCTGATCGGCGTGATTACTGATTCAGATTGATCAGTCGGCCGAAAGAACCGTCGAGGTGATCGCTCACGGCCGCAGCCTGATAGTCACGATCAACCGGCAGCGAGAAGCCGAGCGCAAAAGCTGCGACCATCATCGCGGCGACCAGACCCACCGAGATTTTGAACTGGCGGCGGATGCTGACTTTGTCTGAGGCGATGTCCGTGTAGTAGGCCATAGTTATTCTCCCTTTGGCCGGATAACGCACAGATCGCCGAAATCGTTCCCCAAAAAAACACAACTATTTAAAATTCGTTAATTCATCATATAAATCATATACTTACAAAATACACGCCGACAGCGCGACGTCCCCGCCCGGCTTCCCGCATGAAAAAAGCGCACGTCCCGACGAACGCGCGCCCGATGGTTTCAGACGGATCAGAGAACTCAGGCGTTCGCCAGAGCCGTAATTGCGAGGGTGATGGCGGCTGATGCGGCGAAGATCGACAGAATGGCGGTAATCGTGTTCATGAGACGCCTCCCCTGAGCTTCTTTCACGATGAAAAAAGCTGACTATCCGATGCCGGTCCCCGCTCATTCGAAGCGAAGCCGCATGGCGTGACAAAATAACGCGGCCGTTTCCGTAAAGTTTCAAGGGAAAAACATCTTGCGCCGCACGCGCGCCGGCATGGGATCGGCCGGTTTGTCGACGCGCCTTAAGACAAAAAGCCAGTCTATTGCTGGCGTTTCTTCTTCCCGGCGCGTTGCAGCGACGATTGTCGGCGCCCGCGCATGAGCGGCCGGGTCAGGCGATCGATTGCAGGCGGGCGCGCAGATCGCCGATCTCATTTTCAGCGCGCAACTGCTCCGTCACATCATATTGGACGCCGAGGAAATAGATCAGCCGCCCCTCCGCGTCGAAAAGCGGCGTGATGTTGAGCTTGTTGTGGAAGAGCTCGCCGTTTTTGCGATAGTTGCGCAGCGTCACCTCGATCGGTTGCGGGCCTTTCAGCGCCTCCCGCAACCGGCGCAGGCCTTCCTGATCGCGATCCTTGCCCTGAAGAAAGCGGCAGTTGCGGCCTAAAATCTCCTCGGGGCTATAGCCTGTCATCTCCTCAAATCGTTTGTTGGCGTAAACGATCGGCGCGTCTTCGATATCCGGATCGGTCAGCGTGACGCCATTGACGCAGGTGTCGAGAATGGTCGTCAGAATTTCCGGAATGATCTCGCTTTCCTTGCGCAGGGAAAACATCTGCGCCTTGTCCTGACTCTTGGCTCGCGCCCACACCCGATAGGCGCTGGGCGCCATGCCGGCGAAGCGGCGAAAGGCGCGCCGGAAGCTGGCCTCGTCAATAAAACCCGCCGCCGCCGCCAGCTCCTTGACCGGCTTGGCGCTGGTTTCGAGCAGCATGCGCGCGGTCTCGACACGAATGCGGTCGATGAAAGTCTTGGGCGATTCCCCACAGGCCTGTTTCAGCTTGCGATGCAGCGTGCGCTCGGAAGTCGACAAGGCGCTGGCGAGATTTTGCGCATTGAAAT
>JALRFG010000033.1 GCA_023253795.1 Methylocystis sp. | reverse complement strand
ACTGCACGCTCGATGGACATGTCGTCATGCAGGAGAGGCAGGAGAGGCAGCGGTCGATGTGTTCGGCCGTGCGCGCATCAGCCAGCCGCGCCGTCTCCAGCATATCCTTGATGAGATAAATGCGGCCGCGCGGCGAGTCGAGTTCGTCGCCGGTGAGGAGATAGGTCGGGCAGGTGGCGGTGCAAAAGCCGCAATGCACGCAGGCGCGTAAAATATGTTCGGCTTCGGCCGTGTCCGGATCGGCGAGCGCGGCCAGCGAGAAATGCGTTTGCATCGTCTAGAACTCCGCGCGCATGCGGCCGCGCTCCAGAACATGCGCCGGGTCGAAAGCGTCCTTGACGCGTTGCGACAGCGCAGCGAGCGCAGCAGGCTGCGGATGAAAAACATCGACATGAGCGCGCACGGCGTCGTCTGCGCGGATCAGCGTCGCATGGCCGCCAACAGCGTCGACAGCGGCGCGCACCAGCGGCGCATGCGCGTCCGGCGCTGGCGCGAAGGCGAGCCAGATCAGGCCGCCTGCCCAGTCGTAAAAATGCGCATGCAGAGGCGCGCCATTACGGCGCAAGACGTCTACGACGGTCAAAGCGTTTGATGGCGCGACCGACAGGCGCCAAATCTGTCCGCTCTGTCGCGCGACGGGTTCGGCGTCGCGGATCGACGCCCAGAAATTCTGCGAATGCGCCGCCTGTAAATTCATGATGCGCGTGGAAGGATCAACAAGCGTCGCCAGCAGGGCGTCGCGTCGCGCATTCACGGAAATCTTCGGCCCCTCGATCCGTAGAGCGGCGGCGTTGACGTCGACGCCCGGCATCATGCCGCCCGGCGTCATCGCAAATCCGGACACTTCGAAAGGCGTGCCGGCGGCGCGCCGCAACAGCGCAAGACTTGTCGCTTCATCAAGGCCCAGAATTAGCAGGCTTTGCTCGGTTTCCGGCTTGGGCAGCACTTTCAGCGTCACTTCGGTCAGCAGCGCCAGCGTGCCATAAGAGCCGCAAACAAGTTTCGAGAGATCGAAGCCTGTGACGTTTTTCATCACCCGGCCGCCGGATTTGACGATATCGCCGCGTCCGGTGACGGCATGAAAGCCGAGCAAATGATCGCGGGCGGCGCCGGCTTTGATGCGACGCGGACCTGATGCGTTGACGGCGATGGCGCCGCCGATGGTCGCCGTCTGTCGCGGCGCATTGTAGATCGATCCGTAATCGATCGGTTCGAAAGCGAGCTGCTGACGATGCGTCTCCAGCAGGCGCTCAATATCGCGCAGCGGCGTGCCGGCGCGCGCCGACAGCACCAGCTCTTCGGGTTCGTAGAGCGTGACGCCGGTCAACGCCCGGGTCGAGAGCGTCTGCGCTGCAGGCGCATGACGGCCCAGGCCTTTTTTCGAGCCGGCTCCGGTAATTTTATACGGCGTGTCATGCGCGGCGGCGTTACGCAGCGCTTCGGCGGCGTCAGCGGCGTCACGGATATCGATGATCGGCGCGCGCATCGTCATGGCTAGAACCGCGGCAGATCGGGAAACGGCATTTTGCCTTCCGAAACATGCATCATGCCGAATTCGGCGCAGCGATGCAGGGTCGGGAAAACCTTGCCGGGATTGAGGCGTCCTTCAGGGTCGAAGGCGCATTTCACGCGCTGTTGCTGATCGAGATCGATCTGCGTGAACATCTCGCCCATGAGATCGCGTTTTTCGACGCCGACGCCATGTTCGCCGGTCAGCACGCCGCCGACCGAGACGCAGAGGCGCAGAATATCAAAGCCCAGTTGCTCGGCGCGTTCGATGTCGCCTTCTTTGGCGGAGTCATAGAGGATCAACGGATGCAGATTGCCGTCGCCGGCGTGAAAGACATTGGCGACGCCGAGATCATATTTGGCGGCGAGCTCATCCATGCCGGCAAGCACTTCCGGCAGTCGTCCGCGCGGAATTGTGCCGTCCATGCACAGATAATCGGGCTTGATGCGATTGACCGCCGGAAAGGCGTTCTTGCGGCCGGCCCAGAATTGCAGCCGCTCGGCTTCGCTTGTCGAAATCTTCGCTGTCGTGGCGCCTTCGTCGCGGGCGATTTTCTCGACCACGCCGACAAGATGGTCGACCTCCGCCTGCGTTCCGTCGAGCTCAACGATAACGATCGCTTCAACATTGAGCGGATAGCCGCAGGGCTGGAAGCGCTCCACCGCATGGATGGTTTTTTTGTCCATCATCTCCATGCCCCCGGGAATAATTCCGTTGGCGATGACGGCGCCGACGCAGCGTGCGCCGGCTTCGACACTGGGAAAGCCGAGCAGCAGACACCGCGCGACAGAGGGCTTTTGCAAAATGCGCACGGTGACTTCCGTGATGACGCCGAGCAATCCTTCGGAGCCGGTCATCAGCCCAAGTAAATCATAGGCCTCGCTATCAAGATGCTTGCCGCCAAGTCGGACGATGTCGCCGCCCATCAACACGACTTCAAGTCCAAGAATATTATTGGTCGTGAGGCCGTATTTCAGACAATGCACGCCGCCGGCGTTTTCCGCGACATTGCCGCCGATGGAGCAGGCGATCTGCGAGGATGGGTCCGGCGCGTAATAAAAGCCTCGCGCTTCAACAGCTTTGGAGATGGCGAGATTTTGCACGCCGGGTTGCACGCGGGCGCAGCGGTTATCGTAATCAATATCGAGAATACGATTGAACTTCGCCATGCCGAGTAAAATGCCGTCTTCAAGCGGCATGGCGCCGCCCGAGAGCGATGTGCCGGCGCCGCGCGGAACGATCTTGACGTTCATTTCTGCGGCGAGGCGCAAAATCCCCTGCACCTCCTCGATTGTCTCCGGCAGGACAACCACCAACGGCAGGGCGCGATACATAGTGAAGGCGTCGCATTCATAGGCGCGCCGGGCGGTTTCCTCGACGATCAGGCTTCGCGGCGGCAGAAGGGTCCGTAGCCGCGCAATGATCTCCGCGCGTCGTGCGACGATCGCGGTTTCCGGCGTCGGCATGATCAAGGTCACGGGATGCGTCCTCTTCGCGCCAGTTGCGCAGCACATTCAGTCGGCCGGCGCATTGCTCCCGCCCGGATGGCGTGAGAGTTAGGCGGACGGAAACTTTTACATCCCGATTCCCTAGTCGAGGCCAACCGCCTTCGCAAGCGCAACGGGGTAAGCCCAGGACCCGCCATGAAAATGAAGTTCGAACTGACCCTCGCCGACGCCAAGCGTGTTGCGGCCGCCGCCGAAGCCGAAGCCCGTCGCAACGACTGGAATGTCGTCATCGCCATTGTCGACGACGCGGGGCTGCCGGTTTATCTGGAGCGACTGGATGGAACCCAGCCCGCCTCCTGTGAAATCGCCCAGCACAAGGCGCGGGCCGCCGCTCTGTTCCGCCGACCGACCAAGGCGCTGGAGGAGATCGTCGCCGGCGGACGAATGGCCTTGCTCAGTCTGCCGCAGATCACGCCGGTCGAGGGCGGCGTTCCGCTGATCCATGAGGGGCAGGTTGTCGGCGCGATCGGCGTTTCCGGCGTGCAATCGGCGCAGGACGGGCAGGTGGCTCAGGCCGGCGCCGCCGCGCTTGCGGCGGGCTAGCCCAGGGCTGCCCCTCAGGCCTCCTCGCCGCCGCCAAGCGCCCGGCGCGCGACGCCGACGGCCTCGGGCGGAACGCCATTTTCACGCGCAAATTCAAGCAGCAAGGCTTCGTCTCCGGCGAGGTGGTCGAGGATGGCCAGATGAAAGCCGCTTTCGCCGAGAAGCTCAGAAACGTCGCCGCGCTCAACGCCCGTGAGCGCGAGAAACCGCATCAGCCGCTCTTCCTCGCCGGCAAGATAGCCGAGCGCCAGCAGGGCCATTTCTTTCGCCAGTTCGGCCAGATTTTCACGATCCCGGGCGCGTTTCATTAATCTTTCCCGTGCTAGTCTACATGCGCTTGGAACGACCGGCGAAAGACGCGGGGCATGACCAAAACGGTCCTGATCGTAGAAGATAATGAATTGAATATGAAGCTCTTCAACGATCTGTTGGAGGCGAACGGCCGCGCGACTCTGCGCACCAAAAGCGGCGTCGAGGCGGTCGCGCTGGCGCGCGCGCACAAGCCCGATCTGATCCTGATGGATATTCAGCTTCCCGAGGTGAGCGGTCTTGAGGTGACCCGCTGGCTCAAGGAGGACGCCGAACTGCGTCATATTCCGGTGGTGGCGATCACGGCTTTCGCCATGAAGGGCGATGAAGAGAAAATCCTGCAAGGCGGCTGCGAGGCCTATCTCTCCAAGCCGATCTCTGTGGCGAAGTTTCTGGAAACGGTGAATGCTTTTCTTGCGGATAAGGGCTAACATCCGCCTCAGCTCATGACTGCACGCGTTCTTATCGTCGATGATTTGCGCCCCAACATTAAAATGCTGGAGGCGCCGCTGCTCGCCGAATATTTCGAGGTTGTCTCGGCGACGACAGGGCGAGAGGCGCTGACGCTGTGTCAGGACGGCAAATGCGACATCGTCCTGCTTGATGTGGTGATGCCGGGGCTGGATGGCTTTGAGGTCTGCCGCCGGCTGAAAGCCGATCCCCGCACCCTGCATCTGCCCGTGCTGATCGTGACCGCGCTCGACCAGCCGTCGGACCGGCTGCGTGGTCTTGAGGCCGGCGCCGATGATTTCCTGATCAAGCCGGTGGATGAAATCGCCCTGATTGCGCGGGTGCGTTCGCTGACGCGTCTGAAAGTCGCGCTGGACGAATTGCGCGCGCGCGCCGTCTCTTCTGCGGGGCTTGGGCTGGTTGATCCCCTTGTCGCGCCGGCGCGGCCAGATGATGCGCGCGGCCGGATTTTGCTTGTTGAAGATCGTCCGGGGTCGGCCGAACGGATTGTCGCCGATCTGCGCGATCTGCATGAGACGCTGATCGAACCGCAGCCGGCGGAGGCGTTGTTTCGGGCGGCGGAGACGTCTCCCGATCTGATCATCGTCAGCCTCGATCTTGAAAATTTTGACGCGCTTCGGCTGTGCAGCCAGCTTCGCTCTCTGGAGCGCACACGCGCCACGCCGGTGCTGGCGCTGGCCAATCACGAAGATCGCGCGCGCATATTGCGCGGGCTGGATCTTGGCGTGAATGATTATGTTTTGCGCCCTGTGGATCGCAATGAACTGATTGCGCGAGTCCGCACACAGTTGCGACGCAAACGATATATCGACGCCCTGCGCGACAATGTGCAGAGCGCGATCGAACTTGCGGCCATCGATTCCCTGACCGGATTGAACAACCGCCGGTTCTTCGAAAAACAACTTGCCGAAATGCTCGAACGCTCGGCGCATGGCGGCCGTTCGCTCTCGCTGATGATGCTCGATATCGATCATTTCAAACAGGTCAACGACCGCCATGGTCATGACGCCGGCGATCATGTGCTCAAGAGCCTTGCGCAACGGATCAAGGGCGCCTTGCGTCGCTGCGACCCGATTTGTCGCTATGGCGGCGAGGAATTCATCGTTCTGCTTCCCGACACGCCGCTCGCCACCGCCCGGCAGATCGCCGAACGCGTGCGGAGCGTGATTGAAGCGACGCCCTTCACCCTCGACGCAGCAGGCGGTCAGACGATCCCGGTGACGATTTCGATTGGTCTGGCCGCGCGGGGCGACGACGCCAATGCCGACGCCCTGCTGCGTCGGGCCGACCGGGCGCTATACGCCTCAAAAACCGCGGGCCGTAATTGCGTCACCACTGCGGCCGCCTGAATGGGTGGGTTCCGGCCGGAAGGGACCAAGCTGGATCTGCGCGAAACCTGTGGCCAGGCGCTTCTTTCAGCGGACTTCTCGCAGCGGACTTGCGGCGCGCTTCCGGCTGAACTATACAGCCGGCGTCGGCCACGTCGTCGACCCGGCGCTTCCCCAAGAGGCCGACCGGAAAAATGGGGCCATAGCTCAGTTGGGAGAGCGCTTCAATGGCATTGAAGAGGTCGTCGGTTCGATTCCGTCTGGCTCCACCAATCAAATCAATCACTTGAAATTAGCGGATATCCCGCTCTCCACGGATGCGTTTTGGTGCGCCATCGGCGGGGGGCGCATAGAGATCTTGCGCCTGGATCATGAGATTTTGGTCTGAACAGGATGCGGTCGCGTCTTAATATTTGGCGACGACCGATTCCGCTTTATCGAAGTTCAGATGATAATTGGCGCCGGCGCGGATGGTGCTCCACTGTGTTCCGTTAGTCGCGCTGTTGATCGCTACGCCAAAGTTGTTGCCGATGCCGGTCGATCCACCTTGAACGGCTGTATAAAGATATTCAGCCTTGGCGGACCAGCCGGTTTTGAACATCCATTCCATGCCGGCGCCCGCGGTCCAGCCGGTCTGCAAATTGACGACCTGATGTCCTTGCCCCTGCTGCGCCTGCGCATAGGCGAAGCCGCCGGTGCCATAAGCCAGAAGATCAGGCATGATTGTGTAGCCGGCGCGTCCGCGCACTGTGCCATACCACTGGATATTGGTGGCGCCGTTGCGCACGCCGGGCACATAGCCAACGCCGGTGTTGGGGTTGAGGTTCAGAAGATAGGCATAGGCCGGACCATTGCCGCCGCTGCCCAATGTCGTCGCCTGAATATCGGTTTCTGCGCCGAGCAGGACGTTGGAAGCGATCATGTGATTGTAGCCGCCCTGGCCGCCGAAGATGAAGCCGCCGCCGCTGTAGTTCCAGTTGGCGTTGCGCGTCACGCCGCCATTAAGCGGATCGGCGTACCACATATTATTGCCGTTGCTGGCCGTCATTGGCCCGGCGCCCATGTTCAGACCCAGATAGGGGCCGGCCCAATTCGCCACGACCGGCTCCGCATTCTTGGCCATCAACATCGAGAACGGCTCAAAGAGATCGGGCCGCTGATTCATGTTGGTGGTGAAATCGAGCGGGCCACCAAACGTCAGACGCCATGACGGCGGCTCGATGGGGTGGCCGACAACGCCCATCTGGCCAACCGCGCAGTTGGCGTTGGTCGCTGGAACGCCGGAGCCGCCATAGCAGGCCTGATAGAGCGGATTGGTGCCAACAAGATAGCCATAAGCGTAAGCGATCTGCTGCGAACGCGAATTGAACATGTTGAAAATATCGAGCTGGAGTTTCCAGCCTTCTTTCCAGCGATAGCCAATGCGGGCGTTGGCGGTGCCAATCGCCGGGCTCTTGAAGAACCCGTCCTGCGTCAAAGCGCGCGGCGCGATGTAGCGATATTTCATCGTGCCGAACCAGCCTGTCGACTCGCCAAGCTCCATCGCGCCGGTCGCGACAACCGGCGTGGCGTTGATGAGATAATTTCCGGGCGCATTGCCGAGGAATGTTCCCCATTGCAGGGCGTCGGGTTGCAGGAGCTCGCCGTAGTAGAGGTCGCCCTGTTCTTTGTCGTAGCCTCTGAAGCGGGCGCGCGTCGCGGTGATGTCCGCTTCAAACGACGCCCATGAGACGGGGCGATAGTGATTGGTGAACTCGATGCCGAGACGATTGGCTCCACGCGCAATGGCGGTGTTGCCGGTGTCGCCTTCGAAGATATTTTCCTGCTGCGTCTGGATGAAGAACAGCGTAGCGGCGCTTTCCAGTCCGTCGATCTTTGTCGTCTTCACGCCAACTTCGCCGCCGGTCGAGGGCGACAAAAGCCCCTGCTTTTTTACAGGAATATAGCCAAGGTTGTCGTCCAGTTCCGATGTTGAAAACCTCTGTGTCGTTGCGCGGAAGTCGTTTGAATGGAAACCGCGACCAAAGTTGAAATAAATATCAGTCTTCTTGTCATCAAAAGGCGTGACGACGACCGACGCCTTCGGGCTGATCAATTGTGCGTTGGAGGCGCCACTATTGAAGGGTCCTGTCCAAATGCGCTGCGGTATGGTCTGGTTGGGATCCACCCAGTTTGGCGCGTAGGGCGTCCCATAGACGGGAGCCTGCGTCCATGGCTGGAAATCATAGTTGCTGCCCCAGAAATAATCCCAGCGCGTGCCGACGGTGGTTTTAATCCACGGCGTCCATTGTGTTTTGTAGTCGGTGAGAAGCGAAATGTTTCCTTCATCCACGGCGTCATTGCGGATGGTGTTGAACATCTGACGCTGAACTTCATTGCCAAGACCGACGCGAATGGTGTCGAAGCGGCTCTGCATGCCAAACTTTAATTCCGAGTCAGCGCCGAGCGTCTGGAATTTCAACGTATGATAGGCGTTGCCGCCGACCATGGTGCGACGATCAAACTGACGGAACTGATCGCCAATCGACGGATCAGGAAATTGCAGAAAATAGGTGAAGTCGTTGTTGAGGCTCAAGGTCGAATGCATGGCGAAGGCTTCGACCATCGAGCGGTAGCTCGTTGTTTCTTCCGCCCAGCGACCTGACAGGCTGAAACGCGACGTGGAGCCGCCATCGCGCGGGTTCATCGTGCCCCAGCGGCTCATCTGGTTGGTCTGCGTCAGCTCAACCGGGATTTGATCGGTTGAATTCCAGCGCGACGCATAGGCCATGCCCATGATGGACAGGCCATTATTATCCTCACCGCGCGACCAGCGCAGAACGCTGTTCAGCTTGCGGGCGCTGTTCGGCGTCGTCCAGGGGCCGTTGTAGGTCGAGATTTCGCCCGCGCCGAGAATGTCGCCGCCGGCATGTTCCCATGATTTCATGCCGAACTGGCGGCCATAGCCAAAGGCGCCGCCGGTCGATGTGAAGACGCCTGTCGGCACGCGATGAAGATATTTCAGGCGGATCGTGCCGGCGTTCGAGAAGTCGCCGTCCTCGACGTTATACGCGCCCTTGCGCGCGTCGACCGTCTCCAGCAATTCCGGCATCAGGAAGTTGGCGTCCGCATAGCCCTGGCCGTGACCATGTGTGCGCATATTGAGCGGCACGGAGTCGAGATAAAGCGCCAGATCGGTGCCGTGATCGAGATCGAAGCCGCGCAGATAATATTGGTTGGCTTTGCCTTCGCCCGAATGCTGCGTAACCGCGAGGCCGGGCACGACTTCGAGCGCTTCGCCGGGACGGAAGGCCGGCAGCGTATTGACCTGACCGCCGGTAAAGATGCGCTGGCTCGACGAATTGAGGTTTGTCGGCACGCGCGGATACTGGATTTGCGGCCCAAGGATGGTGTTTTGGAGCGCGGACGACTGGAAGCCGTTATTTGGATCAGGCGCTGTCGCGGTGGTTGGTCCGGGAGAGCGGACGGGCGCCGCTACAACTGGCGCAGACTGGCGCGGGGCGGAGGCCGGATGCGCGGGCGGCGGCGCATGCCTTGCGACACTCGTCACCTTTTTTTGTTTGCCGACATCAATGGTGGGCAATTGGGTCTGGGCGACAGCCTGACTCATTCCGAGCGCTGCGAGCAGCGCCAGGACAGATGAGTGAGTTGCTATTTTGCGAACCATGCCCAAAGCCGTCAGTAAGCAAGTTACATGCAAAACTGCATACGGAGCGACCCGGCTTGAATTAAGGCGAAATGTGGCGGGGCGGGCTAAAAAGCCCCGGTGTGGCGTATCTGCCACATGCTATGCGCCGCGCGTTGCCGGCGTTGTTCATTGCCTGTGACAGGTCTCTATGCCTGCCGCCTGAATAAGGCTTCCTCCCCCCATATGGGACCACAAGCCCTGTAGCGGACCCGGACAAAGGGCAGGGGATCTCATGGCCACAACGTCGCTGGCCGCCGCCGGGACAATGCCTTCCCTGTGGCGTGCCGAAGCTGATGACTCGCGCCATCCCGGCTGCAAAGCCGGATTTGCACAAATCGGACAGGATCGAGACGGCGTCGACTTGAAAATATACAAAAATCACCGCGTTTTTTTGCGTGAAGGCTGGTCGTGTAATTTCATCGGCGGCTAAAAGAGCACTCATGCAGAAAGATTCGGGCCCTCAAAACGTTCCATCAGCCTATCAGCATATCGAGACGACAAGTCCGGATGTGCTTCAGCAATTGACGCCGGAAGGCTGGGATCAGCAATTTTATCTGCTGGATAATTCGTCTTTTGATTTTAGAAGACGCACGTTTCAGTTAAATGAGCATATCTTTATTCAAGACACCTTTATCGAGAAAGGCCGCATCCGGATTGACGGCCATATCCGCGCCGGAAGATTGCAAATCGGCTTTTATGAGAGCGAGGCATATCGTTTTCTGGGACGTCCCGGCGATATATTTGGCGATATTCTGCTCGGCGTTTCCTACGACAACAGCCGCTGGGAGACGGTCGCAAGCGCGCCGGCCAGAGGCGTCAGCATTAATTTTGACGAATATGCAACCAGTCAACTGATGGAAGAGGAACTGCGCGCGCGCCTGAAAAATAAAATGGTCCGTGGCGCAGAGCATCACGCGATCATTGCGCCCATGCCCTTGTCCGGAATGCCGCTCAGAAACATGCTGCTTGAGTTGCTGGATCATGCAGCGGAAGGCCCGCCGCAAGAGGGTTGGGCGCGCGTCGTTGAAGATAAAATCAATCCGGATTTCAGAGAAATTCTGAATAAATTTACAGCTCTCGGCTCGCAGGCCAACTCATTGGGCGAGAAGCAGCGACATAATCTCGCGGTCGACGTGGAGAGAATATTGTGGCGCTTTAACGCCGAAGCATTAGCCGATGAGATCACGTTGGATTATCTGGCGGCGACGCTGAATATCTCCAGACGCAATATTCAGGCGTCGATCATGGAACAATTTGGCGTTGGTTTTGTGGAGTTGAAAAGAGTGATCCGGCTACAGCAATTCAGAGAAGCGTTGATAAAATCAGACCAGAAATTGGCGATCGGCGTTCTTGCCGAGAAGTATGGATTTTCCCATTTCGGAAGATTTGCCGGCTATTATAAGGACTTTTACGGCGAAACGCCTTCGCAAACGCTTCAGGCGATAAAAGCCGGATCGTGACGAGTGTCGCGAATAATTAGCCGAAACGATAATTAGAGACGCTGACGCCGCCGAAAACCCCGTCTTCATGATAAATGCGTCTGGCGACGTCATTCTCCGCTGCGCCCAGCGCGCAAAAGAGCGGGACGAGGTGATCTTCATTCGGGTGACAGAGACGCGCATAGGGCGCCTGTGTCCAGTCGATCATCGCTTTTGTGCGCATGTCGGGAGGGCTGGAAAGACTGTCATGAAGCCATTGGTCGAAGGCTTCAGAAGGTGTGCGCGCTGAGGCGTTGAACAGGCTCAAATTATGATAGCTCAGACCTGAGCCAATAATCAGCACGCCCTCATCCCTGAGCGCTGCGATAGCGCGGCCAACCGCGATATGCGCCTCGGGATCGTAGCCCGCCATGAGCGATAATTGATAGGTTGGCACATCGGCTTGTGGATACATCACATAAAGCGGAACAAACGCGCCGTGATCATATCCCCGCGCGTCATCCAGATGCGCTTCATATCCGGCCGCACGAATGAGTTGAGCCGTCAACTCGGCAAGTTCCGGCGCGCCCGGCGCGGGATAGACGACGTCATAGGTTTCTTTTGGAAAGCCGTAATAATCATACACCATTGGCGGCTGCGGGCTGGACATCACCGTGCAGTTTTGGGTTGTCCAGTGGCCGGAAATCACCAGCACGGCTTTTGGCGCATAGGGGAGTTCGCTCGGTATTGCGGCGAGCGCAGCTTCAAGCTTGCGAAATTTCTGATGCCAATCCGGCATCCAGGGCCAAGGCCCGCCACCATGCGAAATAAAATAGGTCGGCAGGCGCATGGCGTAATCACCGCTGGCGTTAAATGATCCGGAATAGAGGCGCGTTCAGCCGATCACATCGACGAAAGCACGACCCGCACGATCCTCAATCTCGACAATCCAGAGATCAGGATCGAAGGCGAGTTCACGTTTCAACCGCGCTTCCGCCTCAGCCGGATCAATCCATTCCTGCGGATGCGCGCGCGAGAACTGACGATCGACGCCTTCCGGCATTTCCTCGCTTTGCGGCGCCGGCGCCAATATAGCGGCGTGGCCATCGAGCCGATCAATCTTGATGAACAGCGCGCCGGCCTCCGCCGCGCCGCGACGGCGCAGCATGGCCACCGCGCCCTGCGTTTCCGCCCGACGGATCAGGGCGGAGACATAAATATCGCTTCGCAGTCTCATGGTGGCGAGTGTAGTCGTCGCGATCGCTGCGCGCCAGCGACCTATTCGCTCTCCAAACCGGCGCGCGTGGCGAGCTGGGCGGCGACTTTCGTGGTCAGCGCGCCTTTCACCGGCAAGCCATGGTCATGTTCGAACTTCTCGATCGCCTGACGGGTCGCTGCGCTGAATTTGCCATCGGCGCGAACGACATATCCGAGCTTGAGCAGCGCCTGCTGCGCCATCAGCACGTCGCTCTCCGCGGGCGCCTTCGGTTTGGCGGGGCCATTCAGCAGTTGCGCAATCGGATCATGTTTCGCGGGCTCGGCCGTTTTGGCTGGCGTTTTTGCGGCGATCTTGGCGGGCGCCGGGCTCTCGCTGCGTGCATTTTCGGCTTTAACAGGCGCGTGCGCCGCCTCCACTTTGGCTTTCGGCGCGTCGATCTGTGCGGCGGGCGCTTCAGCCGTTTGCGGCGCGGCGACCGGCTTGGTGGCGGGCGTTGTCGCCGGCGGCGCCAGCGCCGTCGTCAGAAACAGCGGCGCGGGATGTCGGCCATCCTGAAAGTACAAGGCATTCAAAGGAACGCCAATCGCTGTCAGCGCGCCAATGCCGAACAACAGGGCGTAGCCGGTGCGCTTGAGGCTGAACTTGCGCGGTTTCGCGGGCTTGCGCGCCGGTTTGGCGGGCGCCGAACGCCGGGGCGCGGAGGGCTCCATGGATTCGGAACGCGGGCGGGACGCCGTCAGGGGGATATCACGCAATTTTCTTCACCGTCAGCTGTTGTGCGCGCACGCCATCGTGCAAGGCAATTGTTTCAATCTTTGGCATGTGTGGGGTCGTCGTCGGCGCATCCGTGACGCTTCCGAACAGCAGCCCGTCTGGCTGATCGACGTATAATTGACGAAAGGTTAAGAACGCCAAACCCGCAACTCCCGATACGCGTCAAACTGGCAAAACGTTCTTAAGTGAGTGCTAAACGCGTATGCGCATTTCGCTTTTCGAGGGGTAGGCGCACCGCGTTCTGGGCTCATGGTTTCCAAATGGTTTCCAAATGCTCTCCAACATCCGCACATTCGTCGTTTCTTCGCGAGATTTACCAAGGCTCAACTTTGAGCAGGCATGACTGGCTCTGTCTGGCGACGCCGCGTCGCCGACGGAGACGCGTCTGTGTTTTTTTTGCTGAGAAGTCTGATCTGTATCGCGCTGGTCTATGCGCTGGCGATGACGGATCGCGAGCCGTCGCCGGTTGGCGTGGCGGGTCCGCGCGCCGGGATGGCGGTGACGACGGTTCAGTCGCCGGAGCGCCGGCCCAAGCTGACGGAGACGACAAAAGCGCTGGCGCAGGCCGGCGTTGACGCGCTGGGCGCCGCCGCGCGCGATCATTGTCTTTCCGCGCCTCAGGAGTGCGTCGAGATGCTGCGCAAGCTGAACGTCGCCCGCGAACGCTAATCTGTCGGCCCGAAAGGCCGCTTTGCCAAATCAGATAAAAGAAAATATTGAAGACATTCGTCGACGCGCTCATTTTCTGGATGCGCGCAACACAGCAATTTTCCGCGAGCGGCAGGAAAATCTTTCGCAAAGGGGCATCCCATGGCCGATGAGTCCGTATCGCCAATCGAGGAAACCGTGTCGCGTGACGAGTTCCTGAATTTGCAGGAGCAGTTGAAGGCGACAAAAGCGGAGCGGGATCGGCAAGCCTTTGAAAAGGCTGAAATCGTCTCGCGCGCCAATGGTTTCGCCCGCGAGCGGGACGAATTGCGCGACCGACTTGAGACTGTAACCGCTGAACGTGATCGACTGGTGGCCGGGAAAGCGGCGGACGAGGACAGCGCCGCCAGCGCTGAGCAGCGCGCCGCAGAAGCTGGGCGCCGGCTGGCCGAGGCTGAGGCTGAGGTCGCGCGTCTACGGCAGGCGCTCGCCGCCGCGCCCTCCAACGATCCGGGGCAAATGCTCTGCGCGCTGCTCTGCGAGCGCACCCAATCCGCTGTGGCCTGGACGCGGGCGCAGATTCCAGCCGAGAGTCCGCTGCTGCCCTATTTCGACAAAACGGTCGCCACCGTCACGACGGTTGGCTGCCAGGCCTTACGCCTGTCGAAGGAGGCCTATGTTTGGGCAAAGCCCCATGCGCTGGCTCTATTCGCGCGCACCAAGCAGGAACTGCAGAGCCGAATGGAAAAGAAATAGGCTGGAAATCAGGCCTATGTCGTTCAGTCGGCGCACGCCCTTTCCTTTGGGGGCGCGCGCTGCTATCCCGGCCCCATGACCGCCCATAAATTCGAAAATATCCGCAATTTTTCCATCGTCGCCCACATCGACCACGGCAAATCGACGCTCGCCGATCGGCTGATTCAGGAAACTGGCACGCTGGCCGCCCGTGAAATGGTCGAGCAGGTGCTCGACTCAATGGATATTGAGCGCGAACGCGGCATCACCATTAAAGCCCAGACCGTACGCCTGCATTATCGGGCGAAGGACGGCAAGGACTATATTCTTAATCTGATGGATACGCCCGGCCACGTCGACTTCGCTTACGAGGTGTCGCGGTCGCTGAAGGCGTGCGAGGGCTCCTTGCTGGTGGTCGACGCGTCGCAGGGCGTCGAGGCCCAGACGCTCGCCAATGTTTATCAGGCCATCGACGCCGGTCACGAGATCGTGCCGGTGCTGAACAAGATCGATCTGCCGGCCGCCGAGCCCGATCGTATCAAGGAGCAGATCGAGGAGGTGATTGGTCTCGACGCCTCCGATGCGGTCATGATCTCCGCCAAAACCGGCATCGGCATTCCTGATGTGCTCGAAGCGATCGTCACCAAATTGCCGCCGCCGGCGGGCGACGAAAAGGCGCCGCTCAAGGCGTTGCTGGTCGATAGCTGGTATGACGCCTATCTCGGCGTGGTCGTGCTGGTGCGCATCTTCGACGGCACGCTGAAAAAGGGCCAGAAAATCCAGATGATGGGCACAGGCGCCCATTATGAAGTGGACAAGATTGGCGTGTTTCGTCCCAAGATGCAGGATGTCGCCGTGCTGGGTCCCGGCGAAGTCGGCTTTATCACTGCGCAGATCAAACAGGTCGCCGACACCCGTGTCGGCGACACGCTGACGGATGACAAAAAGCCCTGCGCCGAAGCGCT